>JAISDV010000158.1 GCA_031264545.1 Oscillospiraceae bacterium
CAGGCATCAGTCGCCGGCCTCTCCGGTGTCTTCGGGGGGCGCCTCGCTCTCAGGCGGCTGTTCGGGTGACGGATCCGCCGAAGGATCCGGTGAAGATGACGGATCCGGTGAAGGCGCCGGCTTCGGGCCCTTGGATACCGTCAGATAGATGACCGTGTGCTCCGCAACGGATTCACCCGCCGCGATGCTCTGCCAGATGACCGTGCCTTCCGCGGCGGCGTCCTCAATCTCGCTGATGCTGCCGAGCTCGAGCTTCAGCTCACCCAGCTTTAAAACGGCGCTGTTTCTGGAGCTGCCGACCAGTCCGGGCATCGTCACCTGCCGCAGAGCCGGTCCGCCGCTGACATTGAGCGTTACTGTTGAACCCGGCGCGACCTGTGCGCCGGCCGCAGGATCCGTGCTGACGACGTAGCCCTCTGTAATCGAATCCGAAGCCACCACGGCGGTCTCCACCTTGAAATCGGCTTTCTCAAGGGAAAGCTTTGCCTCGCGGGCCTCGTGATTGACCATGTCGGGCATTTCCACTGTTATCAGGCCGGTGCTGACGATAAGCTTGACAGCGATCCCGTTCTCACTTTTTTTGGCAATACTCCGGTGTGCCTCAGGATCCTGGCTGATGATCTGGCCGGCCGGAACATTGGGATCGTTGCTGTAAAACACGGAAAAATTAAAGCGGCCTTTGTAATCATCGTTTGCTGTAACAGCTTCACTGGATTTGCCGACGAAATCCGGAATCGTGACCCGCTCCGCGTCGACGAAAATATCCCTGAGCCAGAAGCTCCAGAGAAAGGTCACAACGGCGATCAAAAAAATTGCCAGAAGCGCGATCCCCGAAAAAGTGCTGACGGTCCTTGTCCTGGCCCTGCGCCCGGAATAGCTCTCTCTGCGGGGCTTGATGCCGGCGCGCTTTTTTGAGAGCGGGAGCTGCGCGCCGTCCTCCGCGCCGCCGCTGTCGGTGGGCGCCGTCTGGCTTTTGCGGAAGGCTTCGAGCTCGGCCAGAAGCGTGTCGGCGGACTGGTAGCGGGCTTCCAGATCAGAAGCCATTGCTTTGAGTGTGATGTCCTCGAGCCGCGCCGGGATATCCGGGTTGATGTCGCCCGGCAACGTAAGCATCTGGCTGATGTGCTGGACGGCAATCGTCTCCACCGTATCGCCCTCGTAGGGGAGCCTCCCCGTGAGCATTTCGTACATGACGACGCCGAGGGAGTAGATGTCGCTTCTGGCGTCTACCGGGTCGCCGTGAACCTGCTCGGGGCTGATATAATGGATCGAGCCCATCGTTTCGGGCGTTTTGGAATTTTCAGACTGCAGGTGGGCGATGCCGAAATCCGCGACCTTAATGCTGCCGTCCTTCACGACCATAATGTTTTGCGGCTTGATGTCACGATGGACAATGCCCTTGCTGTGCGCGTGGCTGAGCGCCTGTGAGATTTGTGTGGCAAAATGCAGAGCCTCTTTCCAGCTCAGCGCGCCCTTTTTCTGCATATATTGCTTGAGGGTGATCCCTTCCAGAAGCTCCATCACGATGTACTGGCAGTTAGAATCGCGGCTGTAGTCGTAAACCGAAACGATGTTCGGGTGAGACAGCATAGCGACGGCTTGCGACTCCGCTTTAAAATGCTCCCGGAATTCACTATTGCCGGCAAACTCGTCCTTGAGTACCTTAACGGCAACATAACGGTTCAGCCGGTGGCAGAGGGCTTTATAGACCACGGCCATTCCGCCGGAGCCGATGACCTCCAGCATCTCATACCTGTTATCAAGCATTTGTCCCAAATATCTGTCCATGCAGTTTTCCATTGTCCATCCTCCAATATATGAGGTCTAAGCTATTTTCTAAGAAGCCCGATTGTGACGTTGTCGGGCGCGCCCCTGGACAGGGCAAGCGCCAAAAGCGCCTGGCCGATCAGCTCGAGCGGTTTCTGCCGCTGCGAAATCTCGAGCAGCTCGTTGTCGCTGAGGGTATTGCTTAAGCCGTCCGAGCAGAGCAGGAGCAGATCGTTTTTTTGAAACAGCGGAGAGAAAATATCGCAGTCGACCGTCCGGTCGACGCCGAGCGCGCGGGTTATGACGTTCTTTCTCGGATGGTTGAGCGCCTGCGCCCGCGTGATCGCGCCCTTACCGACCATTTCCTCGACAAAGGAGTGGTCACGCGTGATCTGCGTGATCCTGCTGTCAGAGATCAGGTATGCCCGGCTGTCGCCGACGTTGACAATACAGCATTCCCCGCCCCTGACGACGGCGGCCACCAGCGTTGTGCCCATGCCCTCGAAGCTTTTGTCGCCGGCGCCCTTGTCAAAGACGCTTTCATTGGCGCGGACTGCCGCGGCCCTCGTCATTTCACTGAGCGTTTCCTTTCGTTTCCGGTCGCAGATCAGCTCGCTGATCTGTGTCATAAAGACGGAGAGGCCGATTTCGCCGGCGACCTTGCCCGCTTTTGCCCCGCCCATCCCATCGCAGAGCGCGAGAATGGAAGAAGCGGGACGCACGGTCTGATAAAACCGTATGCAGTCCTGATTTTCCCTTCGCACCCTGCCGACATCGCTTATCGTGTAAGCCTTCATTTTTTCTCCCATACGCGACGCATCCCACCGCCGCGCACTTTGCCTTTCGGCGTTTCAAAATCAGCGCCCGATCTCCGCGGCCTTCTTCCTCAGCTGGCCGCAGGAGGCCTCCACATCGCCGCCCAAGCGCCGGCGGACGGTCGAATTGGCGCCATGTTCGTCAAGTATCCCGATGAACCTTTTCAGGTTTGACCGGGACGAAGGGCGAAAGGCCCGCTCCGTCACGCGGTTGAGCGGAATGAGGTTGATATGCGCCCCGCATTCCCTTGCTCTCTGCGCGAGCAGGCGCGCGTGCCCGGGCGTGTCATTAACTCCGTCGATCATGGCGTATTCAAATGAAACGCGCCGTCCCGTCTTTTCAAAATAGCGCCGGCACGCGGAAACGAGCGCCGCCACTCCCCTGCCCCGGTTTGCCGGCATGAGCCGCGCGCGGGTCTCGTCGTCAGCGGCGTGCAGAGAGACCGATAATGTCAATTGTAAATTAAGTTCCGCGAGTTTGTCAATTTTTTCTGTCAGTCCGCAGGTTGAAAGGGCGATATGCCGCATTCCGATGGCCATTCCGTTAGAATTATTTACCAATTTCAGGAATTTTATAACATGCTCGTAATTATCGAGCGGCTCCCCTATCCCCATCAGGACGATGTTCGAAATAGCTTTACCGGAATCGCGCTGGGAAAACAGCACCTCGTCCAGCATTTCAGCGGGCGACAGATTCCGGACAAGGCCGCCGATCGCCGAGGCACAGAAAACACAGCCCTGACGGCAGCCGACCTGGGTCGAAATGCAAACGGTGCAGCCGTGCTTATAGCGCATGACGACGGTCTCGACCGCGTTCCCGTCGGACAGCTCCCAGAGATATTTGATCGTTCCGTCGAGCTGTGAGACCTGCTTTCTTATGACTTTTGGCCGGGTGATGAAAAAACGCGCTTCCAAAGCCGCGCGGAGCCTCTTTGAGAGGTCGGACATTTCTTCAAAGGAGGATACGCCCCGGCTGAGCCAGGCGAATATCTGCTTTGCCCGGTATTTCGGTTCGCCCATTTCCGCGAGCGCCTCCGCGATCTCTTCCGGGAGCAGGGACTTGATATCTGCTTTCATGGTCTTTTCCTCAGCCTGCAGATGAAAAAGCCGTCCGTTCCGTGGATATTCGGATAAAGGCTCAGCCTGCCGTCCGCGATCCGGCCGAACGGCTC
>JAISDV010000193.1 GCA_031264545.1 Oscillospiraceae bacterium
GCGAAGCGATTGACAGGAACAGTTTCGGTGAATGTGAAAGGAGGAGCGGCAAATAACCGCTTTAGCGGTTGCAGTGCGTGTGATGCGATTGACAGAGTGTTCGGTGCCTCTTGAGAGGCGAGCCGGTATTATGCCCTTTTAGGGCTGGTGCATACCACCAGTTCTACTGGTGGTTTTGATTAATGCCGCGGCGCGGGACGCGCCGCATGGCGGCTTTACAGCTCGCCGCAGGCAAGCTGTAAATGCATCAAAGAGCCTGCGGCAAAACAGACGCCTTGCTGCAAGCTCCCTGATAATACGATGCGCTTATTGCTCAGATATTGCGCCCGTGGGACAGGTGTCGATGCAGGCGCCGCAGGAAATGCACATATCCTGACTGATCTCATAGCGCTCGTCACCCATGGAAATAGCGCCGGCTGGACAGGAATCCGCGCAAGCGCCGCAAGCAATGCAGTCGCTGCCAATCACATACATATATGTAGCCTCCTTGGTTAGAATAGATTCTTCATCTACGAATTATAACATATCGTTCCCGTATTGCAAGATTTTTATCAATACCGGATTTGAATTTAACAGATAAAGAGAAAAATCGAGATAATCGAAGAAATCAAGCGTAAACAGACTGTAAATGCGTTCTGTCCATACAGATAGGTCAGGATTGGTCAATTCCGAGCTTGAATTATTGACCAACCCTGACTATTATAAGACTATAGGTCAAAGATAGTCAAGATCAAAAAGGATACAAGTTCAGGAGGCGGCAAAATGGGAACAAGCGATATGATAGCAAATTTCATCATGGATATTCTGGAGGACACCGGCGGGATTGCCGAGCTCCAGCGCTCCAATCTCGCTGAACGCTTCAGCTGCGTCCCCAGCCAGATAAATTACGTCATTTCCACACGCTTCTCGCCCGAGCACGGCTATGTGGTCGAGTCCAGGAGAGGCGGCAACGGTTTTATCCGTATAACGCGCGTTCAGGCCGGTCTTGAACGGCTGATCATGCACACGGTTAATTCCGTTGGGGACAGTCTTGACCTTCGCACGGCCGCGGCATTTGTTTCCAACATGCTCGGCTCCGACGCCCTCGACGAGAAAACGGCCGGGCTTGTTATGACCGCGATCGGCGACCGGGCGCTCAGCCCTATCTCGCCCGCGCACCGGGACATCGTTCGCGCCTCGATATTCAAGCAGCTGCTGGTTGCCACGCTCGCGGCGCGCTGATCCCTTAGCCAGGCAAAGAAACACATCAACAACTTTATTTTTCAGGAGGTCACTATCATGAAATGCGAAAAATGCGATAAGGAAGCCGTATTCCACTATCAGTCCGATATGAACGGTGAAAAAACCGAGTGCCATCTCTGCGCGGACTGCGCAAGGGCGGAAGGCTACGGCGAAATGCTCGGGTTCCGTACCGAGATGATGGCTTCAAGCCTGAGCAGCTTCTTCAGCCGGCCCTTCGGCGGCCTTATGAGCGGCCTTTTCGGAGCGCCCTTCGGCAGCCTCAGCACGCTGCCCGACAGCTTCCTTGGCAGGCGCTTCCTCGTGCCTTTCCCCGAAGCGCCGGGCGTCAATATCGCCGCAGGCGAGACTGCGGCAGAAAAAGCGACAGAAAGCGGAAGGGCCGGGGCGGATAATATCCCAAAGGATGCGGGCGGCGAGTTCCGCAAAAAGCGCGAGCTCCACATGCTGCAGCACCAGCTCAGAAATGCCGTACGGGCCGAGGAATTTGAAAAGGCGGCCGAACTGCGGGATAAGATCCGCGCGATCGAGAAATAATTACTAAAACAATCCATTTAACAGCCATTTCGAGGAGGAATATAAATGCGCAACCAAGACAGATTTACCGAAAGGGCTCAGACAGCCCTTGCCAAAGCACAGGAAGCGGCACAGAATATGGGCCACAGCTACGTCGGGACGGAGCATATCCTCCTCGGCATTGTGCGTGAAGGCGAGGGGCTCGGCGCAAAGGTATTGCGAGACAACGGCCTGGACGAAACGCTCGTTTCGGAGCTTATGGAAAAATTCGTCGGGCGCGGCGCGCCGGGAATCCCCGCGCAGGGCCTTACCCCCGAGGCCAAGCGCGTGATCGAGCTTTCGATCATCGACGCGAACCGTCTCGGCCATAATTACATTGGCACGGAGCACCTGCTCATGGGCATACTCCGTGAGCCGGAGTGCGCCGGGGCAAGACTCATCACTTCAACAGGCGCCGACCTCAACAAGATTTACAGCGATATCATCAACATCTTCCGCAGCGCGGATTACAGGCCCTGTACCCAGCAGGCGCAGGCAGCTCAGCAGGCGCGCGGCGGGAAAAAGACGGATACGAAGACGCTTGACCAGTTCAGCCGCGACCTGACGGCGGCGGCGCAGGAGGGGCAGCTCGACCCCGTCGTCGGACGCAGCCGGGAGATCCAGCGCGTGATCCAAATCCTTTCGCGCCGCACCAAAAACAACCCCGTGCTCATCGGCGAGCCGGGCGTCGGCAAGACCGCCATCGCGGAGGGGCTGGCGCAGATGGTCGCCTCCGGCGATGTGCCCGAGGACCTGCGCGGCAAGCGCATCGTCTCGCTTGATCTGACCGGCATGCTCGCGGGTACGAAATACCGCGGCGACTTCGAGGAGCGCATCAAGGCCGCGCTCAAGGAAGCGCAGAAGGCCGGAGACGTGATTCTCTTCATCGACGAGCTGCACACCATTATCGGCGCGGGCGCGGCGGAGGGCGCGATCGACGCGGCCAACATCATCAAGCCCGCGCGTGGCCGCGGCGAGATACAGGTCATCGGCGCGACGACCCTGGACGAGTATCGCAAGCACATCGAAAAGGACGCGGCGCTCGAACGCCGATTCCAGCCCGTAACGGTCGACGAACCCTCACAGGAGGAATCGGTCGAAATCATCAAGGGTCTGCGTGACCGGTATGAAGCGCACCACAAGCTCAGGATCACCGACGAGGCGATCCGCGCCGCAGTCTGTATGTCCGGCCGCTATATCAACGACCGTTATCTCCCGGACAAGGCGATCGACCTCATGGATGAGGCGGCCTCCCGCGTCCGGATGAAGACTCTGACCGTGCCGGATGAGCTGAAAGCTATTGAAGACCGCATCAACGCGCTGGTCAACGAGAAGGAAGCGGCCATTAAGGTGCAGGACTTCGAGGAGGCGGCGAAAATCCGCGACCGGGAAAAGGCGCAGCGAGAGGCGCTGGCAGCAGCCCGCAAGCACTGGGAGGAAAAGCGCGGCGGCCCTGTCCGCTGCGTCACGGAGGAAGATATCGCCGAGGTCGTCTCCGGCTGGACGGGCATCCCCGTCACCAGCCTGACCGAAACAGAGAGCGAAAGGCTCCTCAAAATGGAGGAAATACTCCACCGGCGCGTCATCGGGCAGAACGAGGCGGTTTCCGCCGTTTCCCGGGCGATACGCCGCGGGCGCGTCGGCCTGAAGGACCCGAAGCGGCCAGTCGGCAGTTTCCTGTTCCTCGGCCCGACCGGCGTCGGCAAGACCGAGCTGTGCAAGGCCCTCGCAGAGGCAGTCTTCGGCGACGAAAGCGCCATGATCCGCATCGATATGTCCGAGTATATGGAAAAGCACACGGTTTCCAAGCTCATTGGCTCGCCTCCGGGCTACGTTGGCTACGACGAGGGCGGTCAGCTCACCGAAAAGGTACGCAGAAAGCCCTATTCCGTCATTCTGTTCGACGAGATCGAGAAGGCCCACGAGGACGTTTTCAATATCATGCTCCAGATCATGGACGACGGTATTCTGACCGACGCACAGGGCCGCAGAGTGGACTTCAAGAACACCGTCATCGTCATGACCTCCAATATCGGCGCGAGAAACATCACCGGCGGGCAGAAGCTGCTCGGGTTCTCCTCCTGCGACGCAAAAGACAACGGTTCGAGGGATCTCGAAGAAATACGCGCTTTCGTGATGAAGGATCTCAAAAACACCTTCCGGCCCGAATTTCTCAACCGCATAGACGAGACCATCGTGTTCTCACAGCTCTCACGCGAGAACATCAGGAAAATCGCACGCAATATGCTCGACACGGTTTCCGGAAGGCTCTCCGACATCGGCATCGGCCTTGAGGTCTCGGACGAGGCGCTCGATAAGCTGGCCGAGGAAGGCTTCGACCCAGTCTACGGCGCGCGCCCCCTGCGCCGGACCATACAGGCCACCGTTGAGGACGGCGCGGCGGAAAAGCTGCTCGACGGTACCCTCAAGCAGGGCGACAGCGCCGCGGCCGTCGTGGCGGACGGTAAAATCGCGCTGGTCAGAACGGAACGGCAGGCCGGGATGGATCGGCTGGCCTAAGCAGCCGGTTAAGCGAGTTTGCGCTTTTCAAATCCGGTCGGAAGTGTTAAAATACCCCTGTCGGCGGGAGCGGACAGGGGTATCATACTTTCAGGACGTTTTACGAACGCCGGCGGAATACATCGGAGGCAGACAGAAAAATGGCAGAAGACTACAACTATGAGGATACGCTTATCGGGCAGAAAATGACCAGGGAAGAGCGTTATGACCGGATGGTCGATTACATGAATACCATACCTGATTTCAATTATCACAACGGCATCAAGCTCACCGCGCTGCGCGACGGCTATGCCGAATGCCGGGCTGTGCTGACGCCCGATTCTGAAAACGCTCAGGGGATGGCGCACGGCGGTCTCATCTTTTCACTTTGCGATGTGGCGGCAAGCTACGCCGCGGCCTATATCGACCGCCGCTGCGTGACGCAGTCCGCGGGCATCCATTTTCTCAGGCCCGCGCGCGGAAGCTGTCTGGTCGCGAGGGCGGAGCCGATCAAGGTCGGCAAAACCGTCTCCGTCGTCACGGCCAGGGCCTATGACGACGAGGAACGCCTCGTGGCCGAGGCGACCTTTTCACTCTTTTATCTCTGAGCCGTTCCGGGTAGTGTGCGCTCACCGTCTTTCAAGCCGGGCGACGCCGCTTTTGACCGCCGCTTCCGCAACGGCGGCCGCGACCGCGGGCGCGACGCGCGGATCGAAGGCGGCGGGCAGGATAAAGTCTGCCGACAGCGCGCTTTCGGAGACAAGCCCGGCCAGCGCAAGGGCCGCCGAGATCTTCATCTCGTCGTTGATCTCGGACGCGCGCACGTCCAGCGCACCCCGGAAAATGCCCGGGAAGGCCAGAACGTTATTGATTTGGTTCTTGAAGTCGCTGCGGCCCGTGCCGACAACGGCCGCTCCGGCCTTTTCGGCCAGCTCCGGCATAATCTCCGGCATAGGATTTGCCATCGGGAAGAGTATGGACCTGTCCGCCATCGCGCGCACCATCTCCTCCGTCACCGTGCCCGGGGCGGACACGCCGATGAACATATCCGCGCCTTTCATCGCGTCGGCAAGGCTGCCCCTGATACCGGACCGGTTCGTTACCACCGCGAGCTCGGCCTTCGCGTTGTTCAGCCCCGCGCGGCCTTCATAGATCGCACCCTGCCGGTCACACATGATCACATCGTGAAGCCCCATTTTGAGCAGCAGCTTAATGATCGCGACGCCGGCCGCGCCCGCGCCGCAGGTCACGACGCGCACATCCTCGAGGCGCTTGCCGACGACCCGGAGCGCGTTGACCGCCGCCGCGAGGGTCACGACGGCTGTCCCGTGCTGGTCATCGTGGAAAATGGGAATATCGCTGATTTCTTTAAGCCTCCGCTCGATCTCAAAGCAGCGCGGGGCTGAAATATCCTCGAGGTTCACGCCGCCGAAGCTGCCCAGCAGCAGTGAAACCGCGTGTACAAACGCGTCCACATCCTTCGTCCGCAGGCAGAGCGGCACGGCGTCCACCCCGCCGAGGGTCTTGAACAGCACGCATTTGCCCTCCATGACGGGCATCGCGGCCTCCGGACCGATGTCGCCGAGACCGAGAACAGCCGTCCCATCCGTGATGACGGCGACCAGAGTGTGCCGGCCGGTCAGCTCATAGCTTTTTTCCGGGTCGTCGCGTATCACCTCGCAGGGTCTTGCGACGCCCGGGGTGTAGGCGATACTCAGATCCTCCCTGCTCCTGACCGGCATTTTCGCGGCATAGTCGAGCTTGCCGCCCCATTCGTAATGCTTCTCCAGCGAAAGCGCCATATAATCCATACATTTATGCTCCTCGGCCATTAGAACCCGTATTCATAGGTTCTTAATCTCTGGTGCGGATTATATATCAAATATGCCGGAGGTTCAAGCAAATTATGCGGGCCTCGTCTCAGAGCAGCGTCGTCTCCGGGTAATAGTGCGCGAGTATTTCGCGGTAGGTGAAGCCGTTTTTCGCCATCACGTTTGCCCCGTACTGGCTCATACCCAGTCCGTGACCGTAGCCCGTGACCGTAAACACGAATATCCCCTCACTGTAAGCAAGGGTGAAGGCCGTGCTTCGCAGCGAAAACAGCTTCCGCAGCTCCGGCCCGGTCAGCTCGCTGCCGCCGATGTGCATGCGCCTGACCCTGCCGCTGCCGTCTATCTCCATGTCCGTTATCCAGGCGGCGGGATCATCCGCAAAAGCGGCTTCCGGCCGGAGCAGGAGGATCGTCTCCCGAAAGTTGTCTTTTGATACCTCGACAGAAGTGATATAATTCGGGACGTCGTTTTCTGTCTCAGGGCTTTTGACGCTCACGAGATAAGGCACACTCCCCCAGAGCTCCGCGCCGTCCTCCGTCCTGCCGGCGGAGGAGGAGTGGAAGGACGCGAGGATCGGCTCGCCGGAAAAGCGCAGTATCTGCCCGTCCGTCGCCGTGACCGCCTCCGTAACGACGGCGAAGCAGGCGTCAAAGCTGTCCCCCCAGGCGCCCCGCAGCTCCGGCTCATCCAGATAGGCCATGCAACAGCCGGCCTCCGTGCAGACCGCGGCCTCCGGATGCCTGGGCTTGGTGTGCGCGGTGCAATAAACGATGTAGGTGCGCGCGGCGACGGCCTGCGCCTTCAGCGCCTCGGGCGAAAAGCTCACGGGAACCTCAGAGGCCAGCACATGGGGCAGGTATTCCGCCATCGTGACAGTCCTGGTCTCCTCGCCTATCAGCGCGGTAAAGGTAAACGCGCCGTCCGGGACCCGCGCATGTTCGCCGGTTTCGGCCGCAGGCGGAGCGGTCGGCGCCCGGGACGCGGCCGGTGAAGGCTCGTCCGCGGTATACGCCCCGAGCGTGCGCTCCTGCATAAACAGCATCGGCATGATTATTGCGGCCATTGCCAGC
>JAISDV010000004.1 GCA_031264545.1 Oscillospiraceae bacterium
GCCTGCGGCGCGTTGCTGTCCTTTCACGCCGGCGCGGGCGGGACTGAGGCTCAGGATTGGACGCAGATGCTCCTGCGCATGTATCAGCGCTGGGCGGAGCGCCACGGCTTTGCCTGCAAGACGCTGGATTATCTCGACGGCGAGGAGGCCGGCATCAAGAGCGCTACCATCGCCATCGAAGGGGAGAATGCTTACGGCTACCTCAAGAGCGAGCACGGGATACACCGGCTCGTCCGCATCTCGCCCTTCGATTCCTCCGGCCGCCGGCACACGAGCTTTGCGGCCGTCGAGGTCATGCCCCAAATAAACGACGACGCGGAGATCGAGATCCGCCCCGAGGACCTGAAGGTGGACACCTACCGCTCCTCCGGAGCGGGCGGCCAGCACGTCAATAAAACGGAGAGCGCCATCCGTATCACGCATATTCCGTCCGGTATCGTCGTTTCCTGCCAAACTGAACGCAGTCAGCATCAGAACCGCGAATACGCGATGAGTATGCTCCGCGCGCGCCTGGCGGAGATCAAGGAGCGCGAGCATCTGGACAGGATCGAGGACATCAAGGGCGTCCAGATGAAGATCGAATGGGGCAGCCAGATCCGCTCCTACGTGTTCATGCCCTATACGCTGGCCAAGGATCACCGCACAGGCTTTGAAAACGGCAACATCAACGCCGTGATGGACGGCGACCTCGACGGCTTTATAAACGCCTATCTCGCCATGAACGCCGGCAAGTAAGCGGGGGCCGCCCTCTCGCAGGTTTTAAAACTTCATCGGGAGCAGATTGGTGTAATTCTGGAGGCTCGCGTTGTCCATAAAGGCCTGAACGATCTCGCGCCCCAGAGGATCAAGCTCGCCGATGCTGTATTTCAGAATCTCTTTTCGGAAAAACGCGGTAAGCGTTTCCGCGCCCTGGTCGTATACCTCCGGGCCGACCTCTTTCTGCAGCTCGGGCTGCAGGAATTCCTTGCGTATATATTGCCCGTCGATTTTCAGGGAATTGAGCGCATAGCCGAGCAGGGGGCACCGGGTCTCGATGAGCTGGTCGGGCTTCATTCGGGCGCTGCCTCGACGGGAGATATACTCGCGCGCGATCCACTGCGGCATGAAGCCGACTTCATAGGCGCCGATGTGCTGATTGGGGATAAGCAGGTAACGGGTGCTTGTCGAGCGGGCGATCTGCTCGAGCAGCAGGTTTGCCTGCCTGGTTTTTTTCCCGGTGGCGAAGGGCCAATAGGTGCCCACGCCCTCGCTTGCAAGTCCCGTACTGGCCGTAATACTCGGGTTCTTGTAGCCCCGGGGCGCGGCGAGACGCCAGAGCCAGGCCAGCGCGGGGGGCAGGATCTGGAACATGCCGATGATTCCGTAGGAGGGATTGGCTTTCGTGCACGGCGGCGTCCTCACGCCGAAGCTGCGGACATCCACCTCGATCGGTTCGTTGATGATCTTCGGGACCATATGCCGCGGCAGTACCACGCGCGGATTGGGGCAGGGGACGCCATCGGAGTCCGGCGTGTGTTCCCAGACGAGGCAGGTTGCCTTTGCCACGCCCTGAAGGTTTATGAAGATGAGCGGCTCGGACGGCTGAGTGAATATCTTTTCGAACTGGGGGGCGGTTCCGTAGTTTTTGATGTTGTCCACCCGCAGGAACCAGCCGCTCTCGGCGTCCTTGATGACCAGCTTCCTGCTCCCGTTCTGGAGCTTCGGATGGCACATCGCCATGTCGTCGGTCACGGGGCGGAGCTCGCAGCTTTCGTCGATCCGGATATAAGTCTGCTCCGAAGTGACGATATTCTGCGACAGAACGATCCGGCCGTCCAGCTCGCGGTGAATATCCTCGAGCATTTCGCTTTTCCCGCTGCCGGAGGCGCCCTCGTGCATGATAACGATCTCGTTATCGTACGGGGTGATGACCTTCACGACGGAGGCGTGGGCCGTGACCCAGCCCTCGCGCTCGCCGATGTTGAGCAGCATACCGTAAATGCCTTTTTTCGCGCTTGGACCGGGGTACAGGTTATACGCGAATATCTCATGTATCTCCGGCAGGCGGTTGTGCACGACGACCTGTCTTCCTCCGAGAACGGTATGCCTGAAGGGCGGCGCGAGAAAGATGATGCCCTTTGGGCTGTAGTCGTCGGGAAGCGTTTCTATGTCGAGCGGCTCCTGCATATTCGCCAGCGCGAAGGCGAAGAAAGCGGCGTTGCGCGGCGCGATGAGCAGGGCGTTGTAGCCGTCGCTGCCGCCCGCCTTGAATGGCAGGGCCAGAAGGTCCTGCGCCTTCAGCCAATCGAAGGTGGCGCTTCTCATCGCGCCGAAGTCCGCGTGATAACGGTCGCGGTAGCGCGGCTTGTCGGTATCGAAGTTGTCAGCAACCAGCAGGCAGTCCGGGTCGCGCCTGCGCATATAGTCCTCGGGATAATTGACCACCATCCCGTTTTTGCAGCGCGTGACGACCGCCTCGCAGACGTCCTTTCCGTCTTCCAGCGCGTAACGGACTTCGAATAAGTCGTTTCCGGCGCGCCCGAAGGACAGCTCGTAAAGCGCGCTTTTTGTTCTCGGCAGAATCAGATCCTTGCAGTTTTCCAGAATTTCGTTCAGATAAGCCGGTAAATTCAGCTTTTTAAGTTCTTTTTTCACGACGACCTCCAACCGGCACAAGGCCGGGGGCAATATATCCCGAAAGGGGCGGCAAACGCAGAACGAGCGCCCTGTGGCATCATATGCCGGTGCAGCTCAAAGCGGTGATACGCATGATCATAATAAAAATGCGTGGTTTATATGTTTGTAACGTTTGGAATATTATGTGTATCAGTATACAAACTCTTTTGCCAAATGTCAATGCTCATATTCCTTCAGCGGCGGGTGCCGGTGGTCATTGTGAAGAAGCGCACGAGGGCTTGCAGCAAAAGCCCTGATAGACTTTGCCATTATCCTTCGAAACCAACGACGGCGAAAATAACCGTTGCCGGTCTTGCCATGATGTAATATAATATATGGGGTTATATGCGCGTTTGTAGCCACACCAATGAGGGACGGGGGAACGTCATATATTTCCTCTTGCTCGCGAAAAAGCGAATCGCGCCCGGTCGCATTTCATTTTTTCGATGCGCTGACGCGCCGCTCACCTTATGGTAACAAATAATATTTTGAATTGAGGTGCTTCTAATGACTGAAATCGTACTGAATACAAGCACATTACCGGAACCGCTTTTTCGTTTGATACGTACGGAAAAAGTGTACGTGAAAGAAGTTGACGGTATTGTACAGCTTGTTCCTGTAAAAGAAAGCGTCGATTGTACAATCGGATTGCGCGGAATTTTAGCAGACTGCGAGGATATGTCTGTTGATAAATTTTTGGAGCGTATGCGCGCCGACAAGGAGTTGGACTTATGAGCCGCTATATTTTAGACGCTTGCGCTCTGGTTGCCTTGTTGCGAAATGAGCCGGGTGCAGATAAAGTGGCCGCCGTCATCAATGCTGCCAATAACGGTGAAGCAGAAATTGTGATGCACAAGGTAAATCTTTTGGAAGTTTTCTATGACCTTTATCGTTCTCTTGGCAAAGAGAAAGCAGAATTGGTATTGTCTGAAGTTAAGAAACGTCCGCTTACTATTAACGCGGAAATCACCGACGAGATCTTCACAGAAGCCGGACGGCTGAAAGCGTCCTATAAAATATCGCTTGCGGATTCTATTGCGCTGGCACAAGCCTTAATAGTAAGCGGTGAACTCTTGACCTCCGATCACCATGAATTTGATGCTGTTGTTGGGCGTGAAGATATTGTTTTTCAGTGGATTCGGTGAATATAGATATTCATTGTTTCTGCAGGCGGATTAAGGGTCCTCAATTCAGATTTCAGCATTGCCGCAGAGTTTGACGCATTTGACGGATTGGGACATACACAGATAAAAGCCTTTGAAAAATTTTTCTTTATGTATAGGCGAGGATCATACCCGGATGGGAACATATTGAAGCAGGGATATTATGATGGATATTGCAGACAGTATGACAAAATAAACACATTGGTATTAAACGAAATTTATTCAGAAGATAATGGATTTATCGGAATTGGCGGCGACGGCGTACTTTACTATGCGGAGTAGCCTGATAGCAATGCTTGTACAAAACAAACACTATCTGTGCTTTCTGCCATATAAAAGGGCGGATTGTCCCGAAGTTGCCCTAAAACTCCAGTAAAAAGACGAGCATGTCACTTATGGCATACTCGTCTTTTTATACCGTCTGTTGGCTGTCTTTCTCGTTATTTTGGTATTCGTTAGTTGCTTCCTTATTGATACTGCTCATTCTCCGAGAGCAGCACCGAAAGGAATCTGGGCGTGCTTTCGCGGTCAACTGAGGCATAGCGATAGGCGCAGCTCCCCAAAAACGGCATGATGTGAAGTCATGCGCGGATTTCATAAAAAAATGTTCGGATTTTCTAAAGACATCCGTCTCGGCGTCATAGTAATATAGTTTCATAGTGTTGTCCAAGTGTACACAAATATACAAATATCATGAAATGCCGAAAGCACGTGCTTTCGTGTTGTTCTCCCCGGAGAACAACAATAAGTCATTTAAAACCTCGCGGCTTTGCTGAAGGCCGCGGTACAAAAAGGAGGAAGCTTATGAAAATGTTTCAAAAAGTCCTGTGCCTCACGCTAGCGCTCTGTCTGATCGCCGGCCTTGCGCCCCCGCTCACCGCGGAGGCCGCGCAGACCGACCGGGAGATCGTGGAGACTGTGAAGGCCGCCTTGAGCCTCCCGGCTAAAACGTCTGTCGACCTCACCCTGCCGGAGACGGGCGGGGACGGCACGGTCATCCTCTGGCGGAGCTCGGATGAGAGCATCCTGCGGGCGGACGGCGTGCTGGGCGGCGCCGACGGCCGGGTGAAGCTCACCGCCACGATTTTCAAAGACAGCGCCAGCGCCACGCGGGACTTCTTTGTCGAGGTGGGCGCGCTCGCGAACGGCCTGACGGCGTTCGACTATGGCGATGTCCAGCTCACGGCCGGCTGGTTCAAAGATCTGGAGACCTGGCACCTGGACGATATGGATTCCATTTCGGCGGACGCGGTTTTGTGGACCTTCCGGAACTGCGCCAATCTGTATTACGGACAGACCTATAACGCGGGCTCGGATAGATTTACCGGATGGGCAACGGTTGGCTACTGGAACGGCCATATGGAGGGCCATTACATCTCCGCCCTGGCACAGCTTATCGGCGTCTACCACAGGCAGGCGGATATCGACAAGCTGAACGCGATTATCGCGGGCCTGGCGGATATCCAGCAGAGCATGATTGCCACCGAAGACAACGGCTACGGCCAGGCGGGCTCGCCCCGGCCGGAGGACTTTTACACGGAGGCCGGCTATATCTCCGGCTTCCCGGAGTTCCACATGAATAAGTTCGAGCGGGACACGACCGGCGTGCCTACAGGCGAAACCAAGGCCACCAGCTCTGTCCCCTGGTATCTGCTGGCCAAGGTGCTCGCGGGCCTTATCGACGCTTACCGCTATGGCGGTAACGAACAGGCCCTCGACGTCGCCAAAAATTTTGGCAATTGGGTGGTCTGGCGCATGGGCAGGCTGACGGAGGCACAGCGGCTCACGATCCTGAATACCGAATACGGCTCCATGGGCGAGGCGCTTTTGAACCTCTGGACGCTCACCGGGGACGGCGCGTATCTGACCGGCGCGGGATATTTTGAGCAGAGAGCGGCGCTGACCGACGCCCTCGCGACCGGAATAGATAATCTTAACGCCAAACACGCCAACACCTATCTGGCGAAAATTGCCACCACCGCGCAGCAATACCTGTTGACCGGCGACGACTATTATGGCCGCGCCGCCGGGAACTTCTGGGAATTCGCCGTGGGCTCGGGCGGACGCGCCTATGTGAACGGCGGCGTCTCCAATGCCGAGGTTTTTTCCTCCGCGGGCAGCTTGTCGGGAACGCTCAACGCCCGCAACGCCGAGACCTGCAATGTCTATAACCTGCTGAAGATCAGCCGCTCGCTGTTCCAGGCGACGGCGGACGTTAAATACCTCGACTATTACGAAAAAGCGCTGTTCAACCAGATCGCGGCGAGCATCGCCAATAACGGCGCTCATGTGTTCCATTCTTATTTCCAGGTTTTGGGACAGAACCGCACCGGAACATTTTTGACAAGCGTGTCGAGCAACGGCGCGCAAAACCAGTCGGGCAGCTCCTACGGCACCAGTCAATACTGCGCCTGGTGCTGCAACGGCACCGGGGTGGAAAACTTCTCCAAGCTCACAGAGGGCATCTATTACCACGACAGTGACAAGCTCTATGTGTCGCAGTACATCGCCTCCACGCTGAGCTGGCCGGAGAAGGGACTCGCGCTCACCCAGGACACCGACTACCCCTATGAGGACGAGACCACGTTCA
>JAISDV010000043.1 GCA_031264545.1 Oscillospiraceae bacterium
TTATATCCGGCAAGCCGGGCGGTCTGCTTGGCCCGAAAGACAGCGCGACCCGCGCCGAGGTCTCGGCAATGCTCCATAGATTTATAGGATCGGTAATATAAAAACGCAAACGCGATTACAGGAGAGCTGCCGCACTAAGGCATGGCAAACAAAAGAACAAAAGCGGCGGCCGGCGGCAGCCGAAGTGACCCCTAAAAGGTAGACAAGGCGTTCAATTAAGCAACGGCAAGGGCTTGTTGTCTGTGAATAGCGGACGGCAGGCCCTTTGGCTTTGCCCTGATGCAGCGGTCGCTGTCATAATCCGGCCTGTTTTTCTTCAAAAAGGGCCTGTCGCGTCTGGTTTAAAAAACCTTCTGCGACAGCCCTTTTGATGCTCGGGTTTCAAGCCTGACGGCTACAGCGCAAAGCCGCCGTCCACGCCGAAGACCTGCCCGGTTATGAATTCCGCTTTGTCCGAGGCGAGAAAGGCGGCGAGGGCCGCGACCTCCTCCGGCTTTCCCAGCCGGCAGAGCGGCGTGTCACGGCAGAGCCGCTCGCGGTCCCGGGGCGAAAAGCCCGCCAGCATATCCGTTTCGATCACGCCGGGGGCTATGCAATTAACCCGGATCCCGGAGGGGCCAAGCTCCTTGGCCAGCGCGCGGGACAGGCCGATCACAGCGGCCTTGGAGGCCGAATAGGCCGCCTCGCACGAGGCGCCGTGAATGCCCCAGACTGAGGAGAGCGTAATGATCGCGCCGCTTTTCCGCGCGAGCATGGCCGGCAGGGCACACCGAATACAGTGGTATATCCCATCGATGTTAACGGAAAAGGTTTTTCTCCATCTTTCGGGAGTCGTTTCGGAAAAAAGCCCATATTCTGAGATACCCGCATTGCAGACGAGAACATTCAGCTCTCCGATTTCGTCATACATTGAACGCACCTGGGCGTAGTCGGAGACATCCGCCCGGATGGCTGTGCCGCCGGTTTCCCGTGCCAGTGCGCGCGCCTTGTCCCGGCTGCCGAGGTAATTGATAAAGACCCGGTATCCGTCTTGCGCCAGCGCGCGCGTAATAGCGGCGCCGATGCCCCTGGATGCGCCCGTCACTAAGGCTGTTTTCATTTGACACCCCATTTTACCGAATTCCGGCTTTTTCTTACAAGTATAACACTTCTCGCTTTTACTGAAAAGGCGCGGGGCATAAAAGTGTTTAAAAACATCGGCAGCCGTGGTAAAATGGCCTCGGCAAGTTTTAGAACCTGTATCCACAGCGGGGAATGCCGGATAAGCGAGACACTTTTTCGCTGGGCAAGGCAAATTTTTGCGGGAATACTTGACGTATTTCAAAAAAATTTAACGCAGAGCGGCGGAACAATGACCGCTTAGACAGCGTTTCCCGCTGTGGATACAGGTTCTTATAGTCCTTTGCCGCAAGGGTGTTTTCCGCCCGCGGCAAAACGGAAAATTGCGGCGGACCGCGCCGTATCGGAGGTTAATTATGCGAAAAATCAACTGCAGAAAATGCGGAGCCGAGATCGACGCGAGCCTGGGCGAATGCCCGAATTGCGGCGCCGTATATTATATATTGCCGGACGAGGATCAGAAGCTCGAATGGGCCATGGGCATGGAGCCGGAGGCCGTTCAAGGCCGCACTGAAAACGGTGCGGGGCCGGAAAAAAGGGCCGGCGCGTTCGGCCCCGAGGAGCTGCTCAAAGCGGACAACGACGAGCTTTTCAATACGCGCGTCTGGCGTATAAACGAAGCGGAAAAGCAACCGGCGCCTGCCGATCCCGGCGTACAGGCGTTCAACGCGCCCGGTCAGGCAAATCGTCCCGCTTCTCCGCCCCCGGACCTCCGCGCCCGGCGGGCCGAATCGCAAAACCGCGCGCGGAGAGATGCCGGTGCACAGGGAAAAGCCGGCAGGCTGCGCAAAATACGGCTTGCCGTCGCGGCCGTCGCGCTGCTTGCGGTGCTGACACTCGTCCTGTCCATCATGGACGGACTCTTCGATTTCGGCGGGGACAAGCGTGACGGGGATGGAATGCCCGGAGTCCTCGGCCTTACGGTGGAGGCGGCAACCGCGCGGCTGGAGGCCTTGGGACTGGAAGTCGTTACCATGGAACAGGCAGCCGGCGAGCCGGCTGGCACGGTGATCGGCCAGAGCGTCAAGGAAGGAAAAACAGTCAAAAGCGGAGACAGCGTGACGCTGACCGTTTCCTCCGGCAGCGAGCCCGTGAGCTCGGAAAGCGTGGAATATGCCGAGGTGCCCGCGCTGACCGGCAAAACGTACGATGAGGCGAGGGAAATTCTCGCAAAGCTCGGGCTTCGCATTGTCAGGGCTGAGGACGCTTACAGCAATACTGAGGCCGGCATTGTGATTTCACAATCCCCGATGAAGGGGGCAAAGCTCCGGAAAGATAACCTGGTAATGGTCACGATTTCGAAGGGGCCGGAGCCTTCGCCTTCGCCGGCCGGACATACGATCAGCGTCACCGCCGGAAAGGGCGGGAGCGTGAGTCCCAAGGGGGCCGTCATAGTCGAGGACGGCCAGGACCAGAGCTTTACGATTACGCCGGACAGCGGCTACGAGGTGGCGGAGGTCAAGGCCGACGGGCAGGATGTCGGCGTCGTGACAAGCTATACCTTCTCCGGGGTCACCGGCAGCCATACGCTCTATGTTGTTTTCAGGCAGAAAATCGAAGTCTCACCATCTCCGTCGCCGAGCCCGCCCGTTTCGGAAGCGGACACGCCGCCTGCTTCAGACGGCGGAGAGTAAAACGCGCCGGAAGGCCTTGGGCTCGGGTTCTTATATCAGAGCCGTACTGTCCGGGTGAGCAGCTCGCCTTTTTCCGTGATTTCGAGCTCGGCATAGCTCGGCGCAAAGGACTGGCCGCAGCTTCCGGGGTTCAGAACGTGTATATCGCGGAGCCTCGTCCTGAGCGGTTCGTGCGTATGGCCGAAAAGGACGATATCCGCGCCCCGCGCGCTTGCCTCCTCGGCAAGCGGCATCAGCGTGCTTTTGACCCTGAACAGATGCCCGTGCGTCATCAATACTTTTATGCCGTCTGCAATGAAAAACACCGTTTCCGGCAGCCTTGAACTGAGATCGCAGTTTCCCCTGACCGCTCTGAGCGGGATCGCGGGAAACTGCTTTTCTATTTTCATGACATCGCGCTCACCGTCGCCGAGATGGAGAATGAGATCGGGATGACCGCGCGCTATGGCGTCGAGCATTTTTTCGGGCTTGCCGTGCGAATCGGAAAAAATGAACAGCTTCATAATATCGTCCTTTTGAGTAATATAAAGTAACCGATCGGGCGGCATGGAATATACTGAATTAAAAGCCTGATAGAGGGAGGTGCCGCAATGGGCATTTTCGACAAGATGAGCAAAGAGCTGATGAGCGGCGGAAAAGCGGAAGAACTGCGGAAGGCCGCAAACTCGGCCGAGGTCAAAAAAATCGCCGGTATGGTCGACGGGGCCGCGCTCAAACGGGCGGTCGAAGCGGGAGATAACGATACGATTAATCGTGTTCTGGACCGGGTGCTTGCAACTGAGGAAGGAAAATCTCTCGCCAAGAAGGTCAGCGAGAGCTTCGGCAAAAAATAAGGAAGGGAGTGTGCGCCGTGAGCGAGCTTGCGGAAGTGATAGACGGGATACTTTCAAATCCCGAGGAAATGAAAAAGATCATGGACATCGCCGGAAAATTCATGGACTCCGGAGACACTCCGGACCCCGGGGCACCGGCCGCGGCGCCAAAAGCTATTTTGCCCGAGGGGAGCGCCATGCCTTCCGGGGCGGAAATAGCGCGCATACTTGCGGGGCTGGGCGGGCTTAGCTCCGCCGCACAAAGG
>JAISDV010000079.1 GCA_031264545.1 Oscillospiraceae bacterium
CGGTAAGCCCCGTTGATGTCCAGCGCCGCCCCGCCGATGACGGTATAGGGGGAAATTTTGACCGGGGCGAGCTGCGGGAACCAGAGGTTAGCCGGAATAGCCGCGGCAAAGCCCGTCACGGAAAGCGCCGCCAGCAGGATGAATTTTTTGTCGGAAACCGGGCGCCCGGTCACCCGCCCCCGTTTTTTCGGGGGCGGGGCGGCCTGAGAGACGGCGGCGGGATTCGCCAAAACCGCCGCGGGGGAAACGCGCATTTTTCTTCCTCCTTTGGCCTCACTTGCCAAGCGTCAAATCCACTTTATAATAGGCGTCATCGGCAAATTGTGCCGGGGCGGTCTTGAGATAGCCGATGTTATAGAGCTCCGTGGCGAAATACAGCACATCGGCGCCGACGTCCTGCGTGTTGTTCGCGTGGCTTTGGGCGGAGGGGTAGGCGTAGCTCTTGACCAGCTCCTCGGCGAGCGCCTTGTCCTCGATCGCGGAATATTGCTTGTCGGAGATGATGTCCACCGCTTCCTTCGGGTTTTCGGCGATCCATTCCTGCGCTTTATGATAGGCGCGGAGCAGGGCGGAAACCTTTTCCGGGCTGTCGCTGATCACCTTGGCGGAAGCATAGAGGAAGCAGCAATATTTGCCTGCAAAGGTCGGGTCGGTAGAAAGATCGAAGAGCACCTCGTACTCGTCCGCGTGTTCGCCGGAGGTGTAAACGGAGCCGAGCGGGTCCCACAGAGCCGCGACATCCACCTCGTCTTTTTTAAGGGCTTCAATTTCCAGGTTGCCGTCAGAAAAAACAACGAACTCGACCTCTTTTTTTGACTGGTCGGCGGAGATACCGGCTTTTTCCACCCATACGCTCGCCACCTGGTGAGGCGTACCGCCGATTTCGTCGACCGCGATTTTCTTGCCTCTCAGATCGGCGGCGGTTTTGATGGGCGAGCCCTTCTTGACGATGAACTTGATGCATCCGTTGTGCAGGCCGTCGACGACCTTCACATTCACGCCTTCCTCAATGGAAGGGAAAAACTGGAAGTCGCCGTTGACGATGGGGATCGTACCGTTGTTCAGTCCGATTTTGCGGGTCTCCGCGTCGGCGGAGATCAGGGTGACGTCAAAGCCTTCCTCCGCAAAGAAGCCCCTGTCGTAGGCGATATAGATAGGCGCGCCGCAAAGAGCGCCGTCCTTGCCGGGAATGTCGATTTTGCCGTACTTGTACGCGCCGTCGTCGGCGGCGGTACCCGTTTTGTTTGAGCAGCCGGCCAGATTGAGGGCCAGGACAAGCGCCAGGAGCAGCGCGGCCGCGCCGGTGATTTTTTTACTGCGTTTCATGATCATAAACTCCTTCATTAAATATATGTTTAGTAGGTTATTGGGCTAAAAAAATTTAAGATCGGTATTCTCAGCCGTTTGCCCTTTTGAAGGCCTGCGCCAAATCGGCAATGAGATCCGCCGGATCTTCCAGGCCCGCCGAAATACGGATGAGATTTTCGGGAATATCGGCGGCGGCTTTTTCGTCGGCCTCCAGCTCGCCGTGGGTCGTCTGGGGCGAGTTGACGATGAGAGAACGGGCGTCGCCGATGTTGACATGGTAGTGGAACAGTGCCACCGCGTTCAGGAAGGCTTCCCTCTGCGCCTCGGTCCCCCTGAACCCGAAGGACAGAATGCCGCCTGCGCCTTTTTGGAAATCCCGCTCGCACAGCGCACGGCTCGGACTGTCTTTCAATGCCGGATAGCGCACCCATGCCACCTGCGGGTGCGCGCTGAGATATTCCGCCAGCGTTTCGGCGTTATGGCTCTGCTTGGCCAGCCGCTCCGACAGGGTTTCCAGTCCGATAATGGCGAGGTAGGCGTCGAAGGGGCCGAGTGCCGCGCCGAAGTAGTTCAGGTAATTGAAGCGGATCCGGGCGGTGAACGGAAAGTCCGGGAACACCTCCGGGAAGGCGCGGTGATTGCCGTCAGAGTCACGCAGCGTGTAATACCTTTCGCTGAACTGCGGGAACCGCTCACTCTGCCAGTTGAAGCTTCCGCTTTCCAGCACCAGGCCGCCGATGAGGTTGCCGTGGCCGTTCAGCCCCTTGGTCGCGGAGTAGATCACGAGGTCCGCGCCGTGCGCGAGGGGCCTGAACAGATAGGGCGTCGCCACCGTGTTATCGACCACCAACGGAATACCGTGGGCGTGAGCGACCCTGGCGATAGCGTCCACATCCAGCAGCACCGTATTGGGATTGCTGATGCTTTCGATGAATATCGCCTTGGTGTCCGCTTTGATTTCCTCCGCCAGCTTTTCAGGCGTCAAAATATTCCTGGCGTAATCAATTCGGATCCCCAGCTTCGGGTAGACTTTCTTAAAGCTGTCCGCACTGCCGCCGTACAGGTAGGGCGAGGTCAGGATGCTGCCGCCGCCCTCGGCGAGATTCAGCAGCGTATAGCTGACAGCCGCCATACCGCTGGCCAGCGCGATCGCGCCCGCTGCGCCTTCCAGGGCCGCCACGCGCTGCTCCAAGACCCCTACGGTCGGATTGCCTACGCGGGTGTATAGATTTCCGATTTCCTGAAAGCTGAATAAGCGCCTTGCGTGTTCCACATCCCGGAAGTCATAGGCTGTGGTTTGGTAAATGGGCGGTGATACGGCCTGATTGTGTTCCCTCGGCTCGTAGCCCGCCCGTACCCGCTGCGTATCGAAACGATATGCGGGCACGTCTGTTTCTGCTGCCATACTCTGGCTCCTTTCCTGATTTGGTCCGGGTACATCGGGGCATGTCGCACATGTCGCAGTCGCAGCACATATCATATCGCCTCCCTCTGTTTCCAAAATTTATATCAGCCGTGTGAGAAGGTGTTTTCCGGCCTCACCGGATGACTATACAGCTCCCCGGATACGTCCTTGCCGCCGGGAATTCCCGCCGCGTCCGCACGGCACCGCTGGCAGTGCCGGAACACCTTCAGGTAGTGCTCGGCTTCCGCCCTGGTCCTGCTGATGAGGGCGCACCCGGGGGCGGAGCACCACGCCAGCCTGTGCTGCGGGATCAGCGGGATAATGTTGTAGAGCTTGGCGCCCGCTCCGCTGACCGCTTTTGCAACTTCCGGCACATGATCGGCGTTGATTTCCGGGATCAGCACGGTGTTCACCTTGACGGTAATGCCTGCCGCCGCGGCCCGGCGGATCCCGGCGAGCTGGTTTCGGATCAATATCTCCGCCGCGTCCCGCCCCTCATACCGTCTGCCGTGGTAGCTGACGCTCCCGCAGATCTGCGCCTGAAGCGCCGGATCGACCGCGTTGACAGTGACGGTGAGGGCGTCGATTCCAAGCTCCGCGAGCGCGTCCGCGAAATCCGGCAGCAGCAGCCCGTTGGTGCTCATACATGTGATGATGTCGGGAAACGCCGCCCGGATCAGCCGGAAGGTTTCGAGCGCGTAGGGCGTTGCCAGCGTTTCGCCCGGCCCCGCCACACCGGCCACGGTGATGTCCGGGCAGAGGGCTACGGCTTTCCGCACGGTCTCGGCCGCTTCCTGCGGCGTAAGGATCGCGGCCGCCACGCCGGGCCGCCGGTCAATATCGTTCAGCCGCCGGTCGCAGAAATGGCACTGGATATTACACCCCGGACTGACCGGCAGATGGACCCTGCCTTTATGCGATTTTGACCCTGTTGAAAAACAGGGATGCGACAGCGCGAGCGCGTCAAGGGTTTTGCTCATAGCTTTGCTCCGATTCTTCCGATAAGCCGTCTCGGTCAGCTGCGCCGGCAAACGCCGCGCGAGGACCCATACGGCTTTTCTTCTTCAGCGGTAAGTCGCCAATACATTATGGTAAATATCCTCGATTACCCGCAATCCGCCGGAAAAGCCGGCGTAGTTGGCGGCCAGCACCAAGCGGTACGGGCTTGGAAGCGCCGCTGAGAGGAAGTCATAGTCCTTCTCGCGGGCAAGCGCCTTGTCCCAGCCGCTGCCGATTATGAGGCCCCGCCCGCTATGCGCCAGCTTGCGGATGGCCTCCTGTGCCAGGCCCGCGTCCGGTTCAAAGACGATCGGTATCTCCCGCTTGCCGGAGGCGGAGGAAAGCTCCGCTTGAATCTGCTCCTGAAATTTCTCCGGCGTGTTGTCAGTCACGAATTGCTCTTTCGGGACGATGCCGGCCTCGTGAAGCAGGAATTTGCTCAGCCCAACCACGTAGCCCGCGTCGTGCAGGATATGCACGTGATTCGGCAGGCCGTAACGAAATTCCAGCAGGAAGGTGGCGAGATTGTCGATTTCCTCGTAATAGGCGGCGCTTTCCCGCCTCACGAAGGCTTCCGCCTTTGCCCTGTCTATTTCCGCGCCCTGCGCCAGGACAAAACCGATCACCTGGGAGAGGAATTTTTCCGTCTGATTCGCGCCGATCGGGATATGCGGGAACCAAGTGAACGCCTGCCCGTATTTGGCCTCCAAGTGCTCCGCGATGGGCAGCCCGTACCACGGGGAAACCAGAATGTTGCAGTTCGCGCGGGGGATGCGCCGCCATTCCTTCACGCCGTCCGACAGCGGGCCGAACAAAATATGGACCTTCAGCCCCAGGCCCTCCAACAGACGCTTGTATTCGCTGAGGTTACCCTTCCAAAACGGGTCCTGATAGGGCAGCGACGCGAACAGGTTGACGGTGTTTTTTTCGGAACGGCGCCCGTTTTCTTCCGCATACAAGTCCACATACTGGTCGATGATCGCGTTGACCACAGCGCTGTGCGCTTCAAAATTGCTGCTTTTGAACCCCGCCGTTTCAACGGCTACCACCGGCCGGCCTTCGTCCCGGAATTCCTCCGCCAGGCTGTCCGCGTCATCCCCGACGATACCGGAGGTGCAGCCGGTGAGGATCACCTGCAAGTCGGTGTCCAGCACCTTGAAGGTGTTTTCCACGATCTCCCGCAGCCGGTCGATACCGCCGAACACCACTTCCTTTTCGGAAAAGTTTGTGCAGGGAGCGGTGCTGCCGCCGGCGTATCCGGTGGCGCGCTCGAAGAAGCCGCCGATCATATCGCCGCAGCCGGGGCCGGAATGAAGGATCGGCACAGTCCTCGGGATCGCCACCACGCTTTGCATCGCGCCGATGGCGCAGGTATAGCGTTCCTGCTCGATCACACCGCCGCGCATGCCCTGTTCTCCTTCCTTGTGAGGAATGTGTTCGGCTTCTGCCGCAGCCACCAGTCGGTATAGGGGTTGACGGCGTGCCGTTCCAGATTTTTGACAAACTCGTCGTTTTCCAGCGTTTCCAAAATACGCTCGCCGTATTTGACCAGGCCCTCGTAGCCCATGGCATAGTGCTCGTCGCCGATCAGCAGCGACGGGATGCCGAGCTTTGCGCCCCAAAGTGTCATTCCGCCGTGCCTCGCCAGCAGCAAATCCGGGCGCAGCCGGTTCAGCACGTTGACCAATTCGAACTCCTGTTTGTTGCAGACGTTGAAGTTCGGCACGTCTCCGTAGTCTTTTACCCGCTGGGCAAGCTGGTCGCTGTCCGGCTCGCCGTTATCAAAGAGCGGGTCGTGATGGAAGATGGCCGCGCCGGCGGCCTTGATTTCCAGCTCCCCCAGCACGGACAGCAGCGCGTGGCCGTGGGCCGCGCCGCCGGTCACATAGGCGGTCAGTTCCCCATCGGGCTTGATCGCCCGGATCCGCTCTCTGACCGCCGCTATTTTTGGCAGATATTCCGCTTTCTTTTCGGCGATCACCTGTTCGGCAGCGGCTTCCTTGCCCAGTAATTTTCCTAAGGCCCTGAACCAGCGGTCGGTCTGCGCCACGCCGTAGGGCGGGGCGGTAGGCAGCTCGGGGACGCCGAATTCCTGCTCCAGCACCGCGCCGAGATAGGAGCCCAGCGTGGAACAGGCCTGGACCGTGGCCGCCGCCTCGCTGCTCCGGGCCAGGCTTTCCACCGTGGAATAGGGCGTGATGTAGTTCGGCTTCGCACCGAAGGGGGCGAACCAGTCCTTGAACACGTCGCTGCCCCAGAAATTGATGACGTTGATCAAATCGTCCCGGCGTTTGCGGGGCGGCTTTATCAGCTTGCGGGCAATGCCGTGATAACCCGCGTCGAAGCCGGTCGTCCAGACGGAGGAGCGGAAGCCCTCGCAGAAAATCGCCGCCACGGGAATGCCCAGCTCCGCCTCCGCCTCGTCGCAGACGCTTTCCACATCGTCGCCGATAATGCCCGCGGCGCAGGTGGTGAGCACGAAAATGGCCTTGGGCCGGGCGCGTTCATAGACCTCTCGGATGGCGTTTGCCAGCTTGCCGTTACCGCCGTACACCGTATCCCTTTCCGTGAGGTTGGTGGAGTAAATTTTGCGCTGGGTGGGGGTTTCCACACCGCGCAGGGGCGAATTCACCCGGTAGGTAAAGGCAAATTCGTGATAACAGGAGGAGCAGCCCACCGGTCCGTGGCTGATGACCGCCCCGTCCTGCACCAATATGGTCATGCACGCCGCCTTGGAGCTGGCGCAGCCCACGCATTGGGTAAAGCTGCGGGGATTGTCCTTGATGCCGCGCCGGGCGCAGCTGACCAGCTCCGCCGCGCCGCCCTGAAAGCCGGTGATGGAGTTGATCCTGATTTCCCGGATCTGCACCGCCGGGAGCGATAAATTGACCTTGCTCATAGAACCTCCCAATAAGAAGCGCCGCGCGCCTGGATTCGTCGGGGTATAAAAAGAGACGCAGCCCGGAAATCTCGGACTGCGCCTTTGCCGCAGACAAAAATTTCACGGAGAGGATAGGGATACGCGCATGCGCAGACAGCAGGAAGCGCGCATCAGGCACAGGGCCGATACGTGACACATCATCATCATGCAAGTGTTCTTTTTGGTAAGCGCGTTCATACCGCATCCTCAATTAAATAGTAAACATACATATTTAGTATACTTTTATATAATACCACAGCGCAGCCCGGTTGTCAACCCCAGGCTCAGCTAAAATTTTCTTGTGAGGATTTACCGCGCGAAGGCCCTTCGGATGCCTTGCAGGCGGTCCAGCGCCTCGGTCAGGGTCGCTTCGGTTTTTGCGAAGTGCAGCCGGATCAGGTGGTTGACGGGCTCCCGGAAAAAGCTCGACCCCGGCACGGCGCCCACGCCGACCTTCTCGGCCAGCTTCTCACAAAAATCCAGATCATTTTCATACCCGAATTCCGAAATATCCAGCATAACATAATAGGCGGCCTGAGGTTCGGTGAAGGGCAGACCGATCTGGCGGAGGCCGTTCAGGAACAGATCGCGTTTAGCGGTATAGGTCTCCAGCAGCCCGTCATAGTAGCTCCGGGGGAACCGCAGTCCGGCCGCGGCCGCCTCCTGCAAAGGCGCCGCGGCGCCCACCGTCAGAAAGTCGTGCACCTTGCGCGCGGGTTCGATAATTTCCGGCGGCGCGATGATATAACCCAGCCGCCAGCCCGTGATCGAATAGGTTTTTGAAAGTGAGGAACAGGAGAGTGTCCGCTCGCGCATCCCCGGCAGAGCCGCGATATACGTGTGGACGTAAGGCGCGTAGACAATGTGCTCATAGACCTCGTCGGTAATGACATACGCGTCGTATTGAATGGCGAGCCTGGCGATCAGCGCCAATTCCGCCCGGGAGAAAACCTTGCCGGTGGGATTGGAGGGATTGCAAAGGATCAGCGCCTTTGCGCCCTGCCGGAAGGCGGCTTCCAGCTCGGCGGGGTCAAAATCAAAGGCCGGGGGCCGAAGCGGGACATAGACCGGCTCCGCGCCGCTCAGGATCGCGTCGGCGCCGTAGTTCTCATAAAACGGCGAGAACACCGCCACCCTGTCGCCGGGATTGCAAACCGTCAGCATGGCGCATATCATCGCCTCGGTGCTGCCGCAGGTGACGACGATTTCCCGGTCCGGGTCAACGGAAAACCCCATGTAACGCGACTGCTTTTCCGCCAGCGCCTCCCGGAAATTCTGGGCGCCCCAGGTAATGCTGTATTGGTGGGGCAGTGAAGACGCCTCCGCCAAACGGTCGAGCAGCGCCCGCGGCGGGTCGAAATCCGGAAACCCCTGAGAAAGATTGACCGCACCGTATTTCTGGGATATGCGTGTCATGCGCCGTATCACGCTGTCGGTAAAACCGGCGGTGCGCGTTGATAACGCCTTCATATGCCTTCTCCCAGGAACTTGGCGACGGTTTCGGCGCGCTGGTCGATCACGCGCTTGGCTTTATGCGTGCTGCGTTCAAGGGTGCCGTTGGGGTGGACGTTTACGATAGCGGGTTTGACGCCGATACGGGCTTTCAGCGCGTTTATAACAAGCGCGCGGATTTTATCCTCGGACCTGCCCGAGACGTTCTCTACGTTCACCTCATATTTGCAGGTGTAATTTTCCTCATAAATACGGATGATATATTCGTTGGAGATCTCCGGGAGCGCGCGGATGACATACTCGATGTCGGACGGATACACATTGACCGCGGATACGATGAACATATCGTCCTTGCGGCCGTCCACATAAATGCGGCCGTGCGTGCGTCCGCATTTGCAGGGTGCAAGGTCAATACGGCCGATGTCGCCGGTGCGGAAACGGATGATCGGGCGCGCCTTTTTGCGCAGGGTGGTGAACACAAGCTCGCCGCGTTCTCCGGGAGGCAGAAGCGCGCCGGTGTTCAGATCGACGGTTTCCACGTAGATATGATCCTCGGCGATATGCAGTCCGTTATGGTACTCGCACTGCGCCGCGCAAGCCCCGAAAATGTCGGACAGCCCATAGAAATCATAAAGCTCGGCGCCCCAGATGTCGGTGATCGCTTTGCGCGTCGCGCCGATGGAGCCACCCATTTCGCCCGCCACGAAAATTTTATTGATGGACAGGTCCTTCTTCGGGTCGATGCCGCTTTGGAGCGCTTTTTCACCCAGCGCGATGATGTAGGACGGACTGGTCCAGATCGCGGTGGGCTGATATGTTTTGAGCACGAACAGCAGCCGCTCGGACGGAACCGCTCCGACCCAGATACAAAGGGCGCCGGTTCTTTGCGCGCCGATCACATCGGGGCCGCCCACATACAGGGCGAAATTCAGCGCGTGGACATAACGGTCCTTGGGACGGACGCCCGCCTGCCAAAACCAACGCGCCTCGGTATCCTGGAACTCGTCAAAATCCTGCGCCGTAAACGGGGAAAGGGTCGGAATGCCCGTGCTTCCGCTGGAGGTGCTGACGAAAATGACGTCCTCCTCCGGCACAGCGGCCAGCTCGCCTAAAAATGAGCCTACGCCCTGGGTGTCCCGCTGTGTTTTCTTATCAATAAACGGAAACCTTGCCAGATCCGAAAGGGCTTTAACGTCGCCGGGACGCACCCCTGCCTCATCCCAGGCACGCCTGTAATAGGGGCTGTTCTCATAAGCGTGGAACAGCTCCTCCTGTAAGCTTTTCAATTGCAGCGCTTCCAGCTGTTTGCGGGGAAGCGTTTCCAATGCTTCATTCCAAAATTGATTGTTTGGCATGGTCCTGACCCTCCTGATCGTGTTTTTCGATGTAAGAATTTGAGTTCACAGCGCGAAACGCCCCTGGCGCGCGATATGAAGCGCCAGATCCTGCGGGCGGGAAGGCGCACGGTTGGTTTTCCATTCGCCGTTTTCGTATTCCCGCAGCGTCCAGGCGCCGACGTCCACCGCCTCTTTGGCGATGTCCACGGTCTCGTCGGGCTGGAAGCCCCACCCGACCGGACAGGGGGTGAGTACATGAATGTATTTTGTGCCGGTAAGGCCCGCGGCCTTTTCAAGCTTGCGGATATAGTCGTCCAGATAGCCGATGCTGGCGCTCGCGGCATAATCCGCTCCGTTGGCGGCAACGATGGCCGGCATATCCTTTTTGGGACGGCGGCTGCCTTTATACGGTGTGGTCGTGGTTTTTGCGCCGTATGGCGTCAGGCCGCTTTTTTGGATGCCGGTGTTCATGTAGGCCTCGTTATCATAACAGATGTAAAGAATATTGTCGCCCCGGTCGATGGCGCCCGAAAGCGCCTGCAGCCCGATGTCCGCCGTGCCGCCGTCTCCGGCGAAGCCG
>JAISDV010000089.1 GCA_031264545.1 Oscillospiraceae bacterium
CCCTGCGCCGGCGCGATGGTGTAGCTGCCCAGCTCAAAGCCTGCCGCCGCTTCAAAAGACGCGCCCTCGGCAAGGTCCGCCGTCACCGCGTAGGTTCCGGCATCCGCGGGAACGTCTGCGCTGCCGTTATAATAGACCGTAATGTCCCCCAGACCGGCCACGCCGGGCGCCGCCGTCACGATGGCGCCCTGGGGCGAGCCGCTGTAGACCAGACCGGCGGGGAGCGTGTACGTCAGTTCGCCAAGGGTGGGGATCGTTTTCGAGACGGTGACCGCGCAGCTGTCCGTAAAGCCGCCGTCATTTGTGGTGACCGTGATCGTTGCCGTGCCCTTGCCCACTACCGTCACCAGGCCGTTCCCGTCCACAATGGCGACCGCAGAGTCGCTACTCTCCCAACCGACATTCTTATCCGCGGCGTTCGCGGGCGTCACCTCGGCGGTCAGTTGCCCGGTCAGCACCCGGTTTGCCGCAAGTGTAAATTCGAGCGTCTCAGGCAGGAGCGTCACGCCCGATGCCCGCGTTGGGGGCGTCGTGGAGCCGAAAACCTGGAATTCAAATATGCTGGCCAGGACTCCGCCGGGACCGGTATTGGTCGTGACAGTGATCCGCAGGTATTGCGCTATAACGCTTCCGCCGGGCGCGGTGTCGTAGGTCGGGCCGATCAGCTCGGAATCGCTGCGGTCCCGGAATGTGTGCCAGATAGCACCGTCGATGGAGTACTCGATCAGATATTTATAGGCCCAATCTCTGGCGTTTGTGGTCAGCAGATCATTGCCGCTCCAGATCTGCGCGAGGGCCGGGTCCGTACGGTACGCCTTTTCAAAGAACGATTTGACGTAGGAGATCTCGCGGACCGCGCCCAGGTTCACCTTTAACCATGACGGCTGGCCGATTTCGGAGTTATTTGCACACCAGCGGGAACTCAAACTCCCGTCAAAGACCGCGTTCACGCCGTACGTATCAGTAGAAGCCTGGTTCTGATATGTCGAGGATGCCGTATAGCTGCCGTTTGCCAGGCCTTGAGACAAATTGGCCGCAACCGGCAGAGACACCGCCTCGTCGTAGCCCCAGATCTGGAACTCATAGATGCTGGCGAGGGGAGTCTGATATGTCACGCCTGTGACGACGGCCCGCAGGTACCGGGCCTGGATGGGGCCGCCGTCCGGCGCGTAATCCGTCGTCTGGTTCGTGGCGCGGGTGTTCGCCGACTGGTCGGCGAAGAGCGCCCAGGTAACGCCGTCAACGGAGTATTCGAGCCGATATTGGTAAGCGGCGTTTGACCGCTCAAAGATCAGCCTCGCAGCCTCGATGTTGTAGACGTCCTTCAGGTCCACAGCCAGGGTCTCCGGGAATTTTCCATAACTGCTGATTTTGTTGCCTGCCGCCCAGCGGGAGGTATTCGTTGTGAAATCGTCGTCGAGGGCCTGTCCGGCGTTGTAGGTACTGCTCCACTCACTGCTGGCGGAGGCGGTGCTCCCGTGGGATGACAGCGCCAGGTTGACCAGGCCGGGGGTGGGCTCCGAACCGTCCCCGTATACGGGCTGAAGCTTCCCGTCCGCGGTCACCTGCATCTTCACAATGCCGGCCTGCTGGCTATAGATCGGGCCCCAATTACAAAAAGTGGTGCCGTAGATCGCGCCGTCCGCGCTGTGAAAATAAGTGTTGTGGCCGCCGTACTGTATCGCCACATGTTCGTTGCCATAGGGTCCCCAGACATTCGTGGCGGTCAGCACAGTGCTGTCATACCTGCCGTTGCCGCCGCTTCCGAAATAAGCGAGCGACAGGTAATAAACGCCCTCGTGCTTGAAGAGGGCCGCGCCTTCCCAAGAGTTGGAGCTGCTCAGCGTACCGTGGCCGCTGTGCGGCAGAGAGAAACCGGACGCCAGGCCGGTGATCCTGCCGGTGACCGGGTCCGTGCTCATCTCCGCTATTTTCCCGTTTTGGCAGAGGAAATAGACCTTGCCGTCATCGTCCTGGAAGAGCGAGCCGTCTATGTCCGTATTAATGGGATCTATTATAGGTCTGCCGAGCGCGTCCTCATAGGGGCCCTCCGGCTTGCCCGTAGAGCTGACCAGCAGGACCTGCCCGAGATGCGGCGTGCTGGCGACGATATAATAGAGCCCGTTCACGCAGTAAAACTCCGGCGCCCAGAGGGCCTTGTTCGATGGCCACCAGGAGATGTCGTCGATATAACACACGAAGTTCCGCTCGCCATGCTCGCCCGGCTTTCCGTCCACCTGCGTCCAGGTGTCCATGTCCTCGGACTCCCACATGCGGATACCCTTGTTGTATGCGCCCCACCAGTTATAAAACTCGCCGCCGCTGGTGGCGACCAGGTAGTACTTCCCCTCCGCAGCGATGTATTGGACCGAGGTATCCCGCAGCAGAACGTTGGGCGCCGCTTTATGCGCCGCGCTTTCGTTCCCGCCAGGATAGGTGGGGATGTCGGTGAAGCTCTCTGCTTTTGGAATACTGAGCGGGGCGAAATCCTCCGGTAACTGGCCCTCGCCGCCAATCAGTGGCGGCAGCGTGACCGCCGGGGACACGGCTTCCGCGGATGCCGCGGGCAGCAGGCAGAAAAGCATGACCAGGGCCAGAGCCAGGGCCGGCAGTCTGTACCAGAGAGATCCTTTGTTGACATGAGTTATCGCTTGTTTCATAAGCTTCCTCCTCTTTTTGCCGCGGCTTGCCGCTAGGCCGCGGCGGTTTCGAACGGCTTATCGTTGTTCTCCTCGGAGAACAACACGAATGCACGTGCATTCGGCATTTCATCATGCGCGTTATGCGCGCCTGGACAGGATTATAAAACTATATTACTATGACGGCAAGGCGCCTGTCTTTAGAAAATCCGAACATTTTTTTATGAAATCCGCGCATAAGGTGCCGAGGCGTTTTCTGATCGGACAAAGCAACATACTTGACAAGGGCTTTGAAAGCTATTATAATGAATTTGCTGAAGCCATGCACGATGGCCCTTAAAGCGCCGCAGGGCGTATTTGGAGGGAGGGAAACAGAATGTCAGAAGTACGCGTGAAGGAGAACGAATCTCTGGACAGCGCTCTTAAAAGATTCAAGAGAAGCTGCGCAAAATCCGGAGTTATGTCGGACCTCAGAAAAAAGGAGTATTATCAGAGTCCCAGCGTCAAGCGCCGCAAAAAGTCTGAGGCCGCGAGGAAAAACAAGAACAAGCGCGCATCTTAGAATCTGTAAGCAGATTGAACACGGATCCCGCCTCCTTTGGGGCGGGATTTTTGCAAATCCTTCTCTCCGGAGAAGCCGCGGAGGACACGTCATGCCGGAACTTAAGACCGGCGCGCCGCTCGCGCGCGCCGTCGAGCTGGATTTGAAGAAGACCTTCGAATGCGGCCAGTGTTTCCGCTGGGATGCGGACGAAAACGGCGCCTACAGCGGCGCGGCCTGCGGAAAGCCGCTCCGGATCTGGGCGGACGCGGAAAACGTTTACTGTGACGCGCCCGAAAGCGCGCTGCCCTTCTGGCGGACCTATTTCGATCTCGGCGCCGACTACGATAAGAACGCCCGGCCTTTTACCGGGCCGGAATACCTGCGGGCCTGCTATGAATTCGGAAAAGGCATCCGCATCCTGCGTCAGGAGCCCTGGGAGGCGCTGGCCAGCTTCATCATTTCTCAATGCAACAATATTCCCAGGATCAAAAAGATCATCTCGGCCCTCTGCGCCGCTTTCGGCGAGGCGCTTCCGGGCGGGATGTTCGCCTTTCCCCCGGCGGAGCGCCTCGCTCCGCTCGCGCCCGGCGATCTCGCGCCGCTGAAAAGCGGGTACCGGGCGGCTTATATTCTGAATGCGGCGCGCGCCGTCGCAGACGGCAGTCTTAATTTTAACGCGCTCCGCGCCCTCCCCCCGGAGGAGGCCTTTTTACAGGTCAGGCAAATACGCGGCGTCGGCGACAAGGTCGCAAACTGCTTTATGCTCTACGGTCTGCACAGCTTGGACAGGTTTCCCGTAGACGTCTGGATGAAACGGGCGCTCGCGCGCCACTTCCCAAAAGATTTTGACCCGAAAAATCTCGGCCCCTGCGCGGGGCTCGCTCAGCAATACATCTTTTATTACGCGCGGTCAGGCGGGCGAAACAACGGCTTTGCCCGCGCGTGACGGGGCTGCCCTTTAGACGGGGCTTTTCGCCCACTCCGCCCGAAGCGCCCGGATAAGCGGGAAAATACGCGGTTGACAGCCTGTCCGCCGCAGGGGTACAATGTTCAAAATAAAAACGAGAAAGGGAGCGGTTAAAGTGGAAACGACTATGACGGCCGCCGAGCGCTTTATCGGCGAGGGCCTCACCTATGACGACGTGCTTCTCGTCCCGGCGGAGAGCGGCGTCCTGCCCGCCGACATCGATCTGACGACCAGGCTGACCAGAAAAATCCGGCTCAGGATTCCCTTGATGAGCGCCGCGATGGACACCGTAACGGAATACCGCATGGCAATCGCCCTTGCGCGCGAGGGCGGGATCGGCGTCATCCATAAGAATATGGACATCGACCTTCAGGCCGAGCAGGTAGACCGGGTCAAGCGCTCGGAAAACGGGGTCATCACCAACCCCTTCTCCCTGACAGCCGACCGCACGATCGGCGAGGCGGATGCGCTGATGGCGAAATTCCGTATCTCCGGCGTTCCGATCGTGGACTCGGACGGGAAGCTCATCGGCATCATCACCAATCGCGACATGAAGTTTGAGGAGGACCTGACCCGCAGGATCAGCGAGGTCATGACCAGGGACAGGCTCGTCACCGGAAAGATCGGCACAACGCTCGACGAGGCGAAAAAGATCCTGCACACGCATAAGATCGAAAAGCTGCCGATCGTGGACGACGGCGGCCGCCTGCGCGGGCTTATTACGATAAAGGACATCGAAAAGGCCCTCACCTACCCCCATTCCGCCAAGGACGCGCACGGCAGGCTGCTCTGCGCCGCGGCGATTGGCGCGACGGCGGATGTCCTTGACCGTGCCGGCGCGCTTGTCGGGGCCGGCGTGGACGTCCTCGTGCTCGACAGCGCCCACGGCCACTCCGCAAACGTTCTCGAAACCGCGGCGCGCGTGAAGGAGCGGTTCCCGGACACCGCGCTCGTCGCCGGGAACGTCGCGACCGCAGGGGGCACGGAAGCGCTCATCAAAGCCGGAGCCGACTGCGTGAAGGTCGGGATCGGCCCCGGCTCGATCTGTACGACGCGCGTCGTCGCCGGCATCGGCGTTCCCCAAATGACGGCGGTGCTCGACTGCGCGGCTATGGCGGACAACTATGATGTTCCCATTATCGCAGACGGCGGCGTGAAGTATTCCGGGGACCTTGTCAAGGCAATCGCCGGCGGCGCGGCGGTCGTCATGCTCGGTTCCCTGCTCGCCGGCTGCGAGGAAAGCCCCGGAGAAAGCGAGGTCTATCAGGGCCGCCAGTTCAAGGTCTACAGGGGTATGGGAAGCCTCTCCGCAATGGCTAGAGGCGGCCGTGACCGCTATTTCCAGACGGATAATAAAAAGCTTGTGCCCGAGGGCGTGGAGGGCCGCGTCCCCTATCGCGGGCCGGTTTCCGAATCGATCTATCAGCTTATGGGCGGCCTCAAATCCGGTATGGGTTACTGCGGAACGCCCGACATCAGCGCGCTCAGGAGAAACGGCCGCTTTGTGCGCATCACCAGCGCCGGCCTCAAGGAGAGCCACCCGCACGACATTTATATCACGAAGGAAGCCCCCAACTATTCGATGAGCCCGCAGTAACGCGAAAGCTGCCCGCCGCCGCTTCCGGAACGCGCCGCATGGTTTCAGCCCGGCGCTCCGGCTTTTCGGCGGCGGGCCTTTTTTCTTGCGAAACCCCCGGCAGCCGTGTATAATAAGGAACAGGCGAAACCTGATATTTCCGATCTGCCGGAGGTGCGGCTATGGATGCGATAATCGAAAAGCTGCGCGGAATGATCGCGGGCAGCGGTAATATCGTCTTTTTCGGCGGGGCCGGCGTCTCGACCGAAAGCGGCATCCCCGATTTTCGCGGCACGGACGGTCTTTATACTCAGAAATACAAATATCCGCCGGAAAAGATATTGAGCGGCAGCTTTTTCAGGCAGTACCCGGAAGCATTCTATGAATACTGCCGGGATAAGCTCACCCTTGGCGGCGCCCGCCCGAACCGGGCGCACCTGCGCCTGGCGGAGCTCGAAAAAGAAGGCAGGCTCAGGGCCGTCGTCACCCAGAATATCGACGGCTTGCATCAGGCGGCGGGCAGTGTGAACGTATGGGAGCTGCACGGAAGCCTTCACCGATTTTACTGCGTTTCCTGCGGCCGTGAAATGCCTGAAGCCGAAGCGCTCTCCGCGGCGGGCGTTCCAAGGTGCGAAGACTGCGGCGGCGTTGTGCGGCCGGATGTGGTGCTCTATGAGGAAGCCCTGAACGCGCGCGTTATAGCCGGGGCCGTCCGCTGTCTGAGCGAGGCGGACCTGCTCATCGTCGGGGGAAGCTCGCTGAACGTTTACCCCGCGGCGGGACTGATAAACTATTACCGGGGAGACAAGCTCGTGCTGATCAACCGCCAGCCGACGCCCTATGACGGCCGCGCGAAGCTCGTCATCAACGCGAAGCTCGGCGAGGTCTTCGCGCAGGTTTAGGCTCCCGCATGCACAGCCGGAAACGCCGCCTGAGCTTCTCAGCTTTTCCCGGAAAGGATCTGGTCAGCATAAGGATCGATGTTCTCGGCGTGGGTTTCGACAATCTCACGATGGACGAGGCGCTTGGAAAGGCGTTCGCTTTTATGGAAGGCCGAAACGCGGCCTACGCCGTCACCCCGAATCCCGAAATCGTCATGCTCTGCCGTGAGGACCGGGCGCTCCTTCAGGCGGTGAACAGCGCCTCGCTGGTGCTGGCGGACGGCATCGGCGTCGTCAAAGGCGCAAAGCTGCTCGGAACGCCGCTTAAGGAAAAGCTCCCCGGGATAGACTTTGCCGAAAGGCTTTTTCTCCCGATGGCGGAACGTAAAATGTCCGTTTTCCTCCTCGGCGCGAAACCGGGCATAGCCGGGCTTGCGGCGGAAAAGCTCACGGCGCGCTTTCCGGGCCTGATTATTGCCGGAACCAGCGACGGCTATTTCAAGGAGGACGCGCCGGTGGTCGCAAAGATCAACGCCGCCTCGCCGGACCTTTTGCTCGTCTGTCTCGGCGCGCCGAGGCAGGAGCTGTGGATGCAAAAAAACGCGCCGCGCGTCAGGGCCGGGCTGATGGCCGGGCTGGGCGGTGCGATGGACGTCTTTGCCGGCGCGGCCGACCGGGCGCCGGAGCGCTGGCGGCGGCTGAATCTCGAATGGCTCTACCGTCTGAAAGCGCAGCCGAGCCGCATAGAACGTATGGCAAAGCTGCCAAAATTCGGCTTTGCCGTTCTCGGAAAAAGGTTTTTGGGGAAATAGAATTTTCTCGTACGGAGGGTATTGGCATGCGGGGCAGGCTCATTGTGCTGGAAGGCATAGACGGAAGCGGAAAATCGACGCAGTTCAGGCTTCTGGCGGAGCGGCTCGAAAAGGACGGCGCAAGCTTTCGTAAAATCGTTTTTCCCCGCTATGACAACGGCTCTTCCGCTCTGCTGAGGGCCTATCTTTCCGGAGAATTCGGTAAGGACCCCTCGGATGTGAGCGCTTACGCCGCGTCGACCTTCTTCTTCGTCGACCGCTTCGCGTCGTTTAAGACCGACTGGGGCGATTTCTACAAAGGCGGCGGCACGGTCATCTGTGACCGTTACACGACCTCAAACGCCATCCATCAGGGGGCAAAGCTTCCGGAGAGCGCGCTTCCCGCCTTTCTCGGCTGGCTTTATGATTTTGAATTCCGCTTGATGGAACTTCCGGAGCCGGATCTCGTCTTATATATGGATGTTGACCTTGAAACCAGCCTGCGTCAGATGCAGTTGCGCCGGGATGCCTCCGGAACGGCGGGCGACATCCACGAAACGCACGCGGATTACCTCGCCGCCTGTCTGCGGGCGGGGAACGAAGCCGCGGCGCGCCTCGGCTGGAGCAGGGTGCGCTGTATGGAGAACGGCGCCGTGCGCGGCGTTTTGGCCATACATGAGGACATCTACCGCACCGTGAAAGGAGCTTTGCAGTAATGGTCTATATCATACTCGGAGAGGGCTTTGAGGAAATCGAGGCCGTGGCCCCCTGCGACATTCTGCGCCGCGGCGGCGTCGAGGTCAGGCTTGCCGCCGTCGGCGGCGGAAAAGCGGTCAAAGGCGCGCACGGCATTGCGCTTGCGGCGGATATTTCCGCCGCGGACATCGTCCCCGCAAAGGGCGATATGCTTATCATTCCCGGCGGCATGGACGGGGTCCGTACTATAAAGGCCGACGAGGACGCGCGGCAGCTGATCGGACGCGCGGCGCGCGAGGGCGCCCGGCTCTCAGCCATCTGCGCGGGCCCGGCCGTCCTTGCCGCCCTGGGGCTGACGCGGGGCAGGCACATCACCTGCTATCCGGGCACGGAAGGCCTTATGGACGGCGCCGTCTGCCAGACGGACAGCGCCGTCGTCTCGGACGGCGAGCTGACAACGGGCCGGGCGCCCGGCGCGGCCATCGACTTCGGCCTTGCGCTTCTCGCGCGTTTAAAGGGCGGAGCGGCCGCGGATGAAGTGAAAAAAGACCTGGTGTACTGAGCCTTGGACAAAGCGGAGCTCAGGAAAATCGTCAAAGCGCGCGCTGCCGCGCTCGACGGCGGCTATATCGCGGAGAGTGACGCGGGAATCCTCAGAAATCTCGTCTCTCTGCCGGAATTTATCGCCGCGCGCCGCGTTTTCACCTATATCAGCACCGGCAACGAGCCGGATACGCGCGCGCTGATCGCCCTGTGCGCCAGATCGGGAAAAACCGTCGCCGTGCCCGCGGCGCATCCCGGCGGCAAAATGGCCTTCGCCCCGCTTGACCGGCCGCCGGAGGCGCTGGAAGCCGGAGCTTTCGGTATTCCCGCGCCGCCGTCCGGCCTGCGGGCGCTTTCGCCCAAAGCGGACGACCTGATGCTCGTTCCCGCGCTCTGCTTTGACGAGACCGCCTTTCGTCTCGGGCGGGGCGGCGGATATTATGACAGATACCTTGCCGCAAGCCCTGTCTTCTCCGTCGGGCTTTGCCGCGAAAGGCTCGTCATACAGGCTGTGCCGAGAGACGCCTGGGACCGGCCCGTGGCCTGTCTCGTCACGGAAAAAAGGATTGCGAGGCCGGAATAGGCCCCGCAAATAAAAAGAAAGACTATATCGTATTTGCGCCGAGCGCACAGGCTCAGCAGCAGCGATTATCGCCGCTGCGATGATCGCTGCAGCCTCCGCCGCAGCTGGCAATGAGGATAACGACGATGATAATCCAGAGGCAGCTGTTATTTCCGAATCCAAACATTTGTTTTATCCCTTTCTCCGCACACGACTATCTTTGCTGCCACTCTGCGCGGTGAGTAGGCCGTAAGTTCAGGACATTAAGGCTCGAGGTTCAGCCTTCGAGCAGCCTTACGCCCCATAATATGCCTCTCTTCAAAAAGCGGTTACAGCAGCCGCGTTATTCCGGAATGATTAAGGAGTCTACGATGTCTGACAAGAGCTATAAGGACGATCGGCAGCCGGCCGGCGGCGACGGCTATGAGGCCGACGATTATTACGATTACAAAGCCAACGCCCCGATCAGCAAAAGGCGCGACCACAAAACCGGCTGTCTCGGCGGAATGATGTATTTCGTTTTTATCGTCAGCGTCAGCGTTATCCTCGCCTGCCTCGGCTGGATGGCCGCAAGCGACGTGCTCGCCCTCAATAAGGAGCCGGTCACCGTGGACGTCACCCTGCCCGAAGAAATTTTCACCGGCCGGCAGGTCGAGATGAAGGACGAGGACGGGAACGTCACCGGCACCAAAACCGTCAATGTCGCGAATATCGGCAAGGTCGCGTCGATTCTCAAGGACGCGGGGATCATCGAATACAAGTCGCTTTTCGTTCTCTACTCCGGCGTCTCGGACGCCGATGAAAAGATAGATCCCGGCACCTATACCCTCAGCACGGAATACGACTACCGCGCGATCGTCAAAAAGATGCAGTTCGGCAGCGATTCGCAGGTCCGCACTATGGTGACCTTCCCCGAGGGCTTCACAATGAAGCAGATATTCGAGCGGCTCGAGGAAAACAAGATCTGCAAGGTCGAGGATCTGATGAACTGCGCCGCGACGGTCGAATTCAGCTACAAATTCCTCGAGGACATTCCGCTCGGCGACGCGGCGCGGCTCGAGGGCTTCCTCTTCCCCGACACCTACGAATTCTATCAGGGCATGACGCCCGAGGCCGCGATCGGCACCTTCCTGCAAATCTTCCACTACAAGCTCACCGCCGAGATGTGGGAGCTTGCCGGCGCGAAAGGGCTCTCCATGCGCGACGTGGTGAACATAGCGTCGATGATCGAAAAGGAAGCGGCAAACGACGAGGAGCGTCCTGTCATCGCCGGCATCATCTATAACCGTCTCAATGCGAATATGATGCTCGGCATCGACGCGACCATACTTTATATCCTGCCCGAACACAAGGAGCAGCTGACGAGCGAGGATTTCGCCATCGACAGCCCCTATAACACCCGAAAATATCCGGGGCTTCCGCCCACGCCGATCGCAAGCCCGGGCATCGCGTCCATCATGGCGGCGCTCAAACCGGCGGCGACGAATTATTACTACTACGCGCTGGATGCCGCGGCGGGCACGCACAGGTTCTTCACAAACAAAGGCGAGTTCGACGCCTTCACGGCGACGCAGAGCTATTGACGAAACGGACCCTGAATACCGGAGGACGATTTGAAAAAACTGGAGCTTCTGGCTCCGGCCGGTGACATGGAGCGCCTGCGAATGGCGCTCCATTACGGCGCGGACGCCGTCTATCTCGCGGGAACGGAATTCGGTATGCGCGCCTCGGCCGGAAACTTTGACGAGAGCGGCCTGCGCGAGGCCGTGCGCCTGTGCCATGAAAAGGGCGCGGCCGTGCACGTGGCCTGCAACACCCTGCCGCGTGAGGACGAGCTTTCCCGCCTCCCCGCCTACCTCGGGCTGCTCGGCGATATCGGCGCGGACGCGCTGATCGTCGCCGACCTCGGCGTGCTCGCCCTGGCAAAAAAATACGCGCCGGGCACGGCGCTTCACGTCAGCACCCAGCTTGGCGTCGTCAACAGCGAAGCCTGCAAGGCGCTTTTCGATATGGGCGTTTCCCGCGCGGTACTCGCGCGCGAGCTGAGTCTCGATGAAATCCGAAGGATACGCAAAAACGCGCCGCCGGCGCTGGCGCTCGAGGCCTTTGTCCACGGGGCGATGTGCGTTTCTTTTTCAGGCCGCTGCCTCCTGAGCAACTATCTGGCCGGGCGGGACGCCAACCGCGGCGACTGTGCCCAGCCCTGCCGCTGGAAATACCATCTGGTCGAGGAAAAACGCCCCGGTGAGTATCTGGAGATCAGCGAGGACGGGGGAAGCTTCATCCTCAACAGCAGCGATCTGTGCATGATTGCGCATCTGCCGGAGCTGATAGACGCGGGCGTCACGAGCTTTAAGCTCGAAGGCCGTATGAAATCCGCCTATTACACGGCGGTGGTGACGAACGCGTACAGGCACGCGCTCGACGCGGCGCGCGCGGACCGGCCGCTTGAACAGGTCTGGATCGACGAGGTCGGGAAGATCCGCCACCGGAAATACACGACCGGCTTTTATTTCGGCCAGCCGGGGCAGAACACTTCCGCCGCCGGCATTTATTTTTCCTCGGCGGACGTCTGCGCGGTCGTTGAAAGCTGCGACGGCGAGGGAAACGCGCTGCTCACCCAGCGCAACAAGTTCTCGGAGTGCGACGCGGTCGAGCTGCTGACCAACGACGGCGAGCCCCTCTCTTTCACAGCCGGCGCTCTGCGGGACGGCGAAAACCGGCCAATCAGCGCGGCGCCGCACCCCCTGATGCCGGTCCGGATGCGCCTGCCCCGTACCTGCGCGCCGCTTTCACTCCTGAGAAAATCCAGAACAGACGCGCCATAGAAAGCAATAAGCTTGTCCGGTCTTTCCCGGGCCGGGCATCCGGCGGCCGGGCGACCGCCGCGGACTATCTGTCCTCCGCGCTTTTGCTGTATTCGGCGAACTGCCGCGCGACCCGCGGCGACCGCCCGCCGCGCTCGAGGGCGTATCTCTCCGCGCGCATATCGAGGTCTTCCAGGTCTCTCAGCCCGTATTGCAGGGCAAGCGCATGCACGATCTCGAGATACTGCGCCCTGTCCGGCTTTGAGAAATTTACGGACAGCCCGAAGCGCTCCGAAAGGGCGGTCTGCTCCTGTATCGTCTCGTTCCGGTGGATGTCGTCCCCGTCCCGGTCGGAGAATCTCTCGTTTATCAGGTGCCGCCTGTTGCTCGTGGCATAAATGACGACGTTTGGCGCCTTGGCCGAAACCGTCCCCTCGAGAATGGCCTTGAGCACATCCACCTCCCCGCTGTATCCGGTATAGGACAGGTCGTCGATAAACAGGATAAATCTGAGCGGGTTGAGAAACAGGCCCTCGATAAGCGCCGGAATTTCCAGCATCTGCGCCTTTCTGATTTCGATAAGCCGCAGCCCCCGGTGCGCAAATTCATTCACGACCGCCTTGACCGTGGCGGACTTCCCGGTTCCGGCGTCTCCGTAAAGCAGGACGTTCGCCGCGGGCTTCCCTTCCAGCAGCGCCAGCGTGTTTTCAACGACGGCCTGCCTCTGCCTTTCGTAGCCCTTCAGGCCGGAAAGCCTGATCCGGTCGGGAAAGCCGACGGGGACCAGCGCTTTCCCGGACAGGGAAAACACCTGATGTTTCGCAAAGACGCCGTAGCCCGCCGTCGGAATATCGGCAAGCAGCCGCCTGTAGGCGCCCAGGAAATCCGCCGGGCTGTTCTCCCAGTCCGGGAGAAAACGCGCGCGGCCGGCCGCGCGCCTGACCGCGCGCGCGCTCAACTGAGACACTTCCTCGAGAAGCCTCAGCTCGCTGACAAGGCAGCGCTCGAGCGCCGGTCCCGGCGTTTCGCCCCGGGCGCTTTTCAGCAGGTAGGGGTTCGTGTCGGCGGCGACCCTGTTCCAAATGAATTCGGTGAGGTTGCCCCCCTCGCAAAACAGCTCGGCCGCAAAGGCCGCGTAGTCCGCCATTTTTTCGGCCGGACGCTTATGCGCCTGGGAGAGCAGAACGGCAAGCCCGCGCAGTGCGCCGTCCCGAAGAAGCCCGCGAAACAGCACGAGCGCACCGAGCCTGCGGCTCAATTCCTTCAATCGGTCCATTTAAGCTTCCTTTCGTTTCCCGCGGATTCGGGCGGGCAAGGCCCCTGCCCGGACGGTTTTCCCCGCTGTGAATACAGGTTCTAAGGGGACAAAGGCGCACATTGGCCGCCCTTGTCCCCTTATTTTGATAAAACCGGAGCGGCCGGGCCCTTCCGGCTAAGAAATGATCCGCCTCGCGCCCCAATAGTGGTTGGTATAATAGGTGTCGGATAGATTCGAAATTTTTACAACGTCGCCGGTATGGGGCGCGTGGATGAACTGGCCGCTGCCCACATAAATGCCCGTGTGGCCGATATAGCTTCCGTCCGTCGAGGTGAAGAGGATAATATCCCCCGGCTGGAGGGCGGTCGACGAGACCGCCGTGCCGTTATACGCCAGGCCCGCCGCCGTTCTGTTGAGCGTGTAGCCATAGTGCCTGTAGCAGTAATAAACGAGACCGGAGCAGTCAAAGCCCGAGGGAGAGGTTCCGCCGTAAACGTATTGGACGCCGAGGAAGCTTTGCGCGTAGGCCACAACATCCTGCCCCGTGCCCGTTCCTCCGGACGCGTCGCCGTACCAAACGCCGCCGCTGCCCGACGCGGCGTCGTTTGCCGCCCGCTGTTCCGCCTGTATGCGCGCAAGCTCCGCCAGCTTGTCCTGCATATCGCTGATCTGTCCGCCAAGCGCAGACTGCAGCGTGTTGACGGCCTCGAGCTGGCTCTGATAGCCGTCGGAATCCGTTTCCAGCGTCAGAAGAACGGCCGTGACCTCCTCCTGCTGGGTCAGCAGGTCCGCCTGCTTCCGCTGGTATTCCTCAAAAACGGCTTCCTGCTCCGCCATTCGGATTTCCATATCGGTCTTGGCGGCCTCGACCCTGGCCTGAGCCGCCTGAACGGCGTCGATCAGGTCGTTATCGTATTTGGCGATCGACCTGACGCAGTCGACGCGGCCGAGGAGATCTTCAAAGCTGCTGGCGCCCAGCAGTATTGATATGTAAGAGTAGCCGCCGCTTTCCTCCATGGCCCGCACGCGGGCCTTGTAGTGCTTGAGCAGCTCCTGCTCCTCCCGCCTCCTGGCGTTGAGGTCGTTTTCCAATTCCGCTATCGTATTCGTATAGATCGCGATCTGCTCCGAGAGGTTCTCGAGCTCCGAATTGGTCAGCGTGAGCTGCTGGGCCAAAAGCTCCAGCTGCTCCGTCTGGGAGGCGATCCCGTCGTTCAGCGCGTTTGCCTGAGCCTGAATACCGGCCTTTTGCGCCGCAAGCTCCTGCTGCTGGCGTTTGAGCGCATCCAGCTCCGCCTGGCTGACGGCCTGAACAGGCGTACCGAAGACGGCAAAACCCAGGCTGAGCGCCGTAAGGATGGCAAGCAGCCAAGCAAGCAGCGGTTTTTTCTTTTTCATCAAATCAGAAAACATGCCGCCCCTCCCTAAATTATTACAAATTATTACAGATATTATAACGCATTTCGAACCATTATGCAAGACGGCGGCGCAAAATTTCTTTTTTGCTCACCCCGGAACCGCGGCGGAAGGTATCAGGAATGCGGTGAGGCGGCTTAGCGCCTCACCGCCGATTGGGCGCATATGATACGGGGTATGCCGAAGCTTACGCGGCGCCGCGGGGACTTCTCCGCGGCGCCGCATACAAGTATTCCAGATAACGCCTTACGGAAGGCGCTGCGGCGGGAACGCTTCATCATTCACCGGCTCCGCCGCGCCGCGGGAGAAGCGGAGGGATAGCTCCTCCGGCCCCAGACAGCTGAGTATCGCCAGAGCGCCCTCGCCGGCCGTGCTCACGGGAATCCTCAGCCGGCTGTTGAGCAGCAGGCTGATAGCCGAAAAACCGTTCGCGTACAGCTCCGCAAACCACCGGCCGCGGCCGGTCAGCTCGATACACGAATATTTTTCCTTTTTAATCAGCTCCAGCCGGGCGAGAGAAACGAGCATACTGTGGACCGTCGGCTTCGTGACCTCCAGCGCCTCGGCGATATCGGCTGAGCGCACGGACGTCTCGCAGCCCAGCCTGTTTATCGCGACCAGATACTTGATTTGAGTCGGCGTCAGAAGCATGAGGTTCTCCTTGGCGCGGCGGCCCTCGGACAGGGGCCGGCCGCGCGTTATTTTTTACCGTGGCCGGCCCCGGGAGCGGCGCTACTGCTTATGGCCGCGGCCGCAGCAGAGCGCATCTTCGCCGGGATGGCAGCCCGCGCAGCCGCCGCAGCTCGCGCAGCTCACGCCGCGCTTTCTGTCCCTGACGAGCTTGACGATGATCAGGACGACAATGGCTGCGACAGCCGCGCCGACCAGAATGCTCCCGAGGTTTTGAACGATGAAGTCGAACATAAGAGTCCCCCCTTGACTGAGAACCGGTATTTACGCTTTGACGGCCTTTTTCAGAGTCTCCGCCGGATAGCCGTCCAGATATTTGTTGCGGCGGACCAGCAGCCAGACGAAGCCGGCCAGCACCAGGATCGCGGCGACCGTCCCAATGCCGAAGGCGCCGCCCGCGAAGAGATTTCCGAACTGGTAGATGCAAAGAGAGGTGGCATAGGCAAGCGCCGTCTGATAGCCGATCGCGAACCAGGTCCATTTCGTGTTGTTCATTTCACGCTTGATCGCGCCGATAGCGGCAAAGCAGGGCGCGCAGAGCAGATTGAATACGAGGAAGGAATAGGCCGCGAGGGTGGTGAAGCTGGCGGCCAGCGAGCCCCAGATCTCCGCGCCGTCTTCGGCGACCTCAGCAAAGCCGTAGAGCACGCCGAAGGTCCCGACGACGTTTTCTTTCGCGACAAGGCCGGTGATCGCCGCAACGGCCGCCCGCCAGTGGCCCCAGCCGAGCGGCGCGAATATGGGTGCGATAAAGCTGCCGAGCTTGGAGAGGAAGCCGTCGCTGAGGTCCTCGACCATGGCGAATTTTCCGTCGACTATGCCGAAAGCGGAGGTGAACCAGACAAAGATGGTCGAGAGCAGGACGATCGTTCCGGCCTTCTTGATGAAGGACCAGCCGCGCTCCCACATGCTGCGAAGAATGTTGCCGGCCGTCGGCCAGTGGTATGCGGGCAGCTCCATGACGAAGGGCGCGGGGTCGCCGGCGAACATTTTGGTCTTTTTCAGAAGGATGCCGGAGCAGATAATGGCGGCGATACCTATGAAGTAGGCGCTTGGCGAGACCCACCAGGCCCCGTCGAAGAGGGCGCCGGCAATGAGCGCGATAATGGGGAGCTTCGCGCCGCAGGGGATGAAGGTCGTGGTCATGATGGTCATTCTTCTGTCTCTCTCATTCTCGATCGTGCGGGAGGCCATAACGCCGGGAACGCCGCAGCCGGTGCCGATGAGCATCGGAATGAAGGATTTGCCGGAAAGGCCGAACTTGCGGAAAATCCTGTCCATGATAAAGGCGATCCGCGCCATGTAGCCGCAGGCTTCGAGGAAAGCCAGAAAGATAAACAGCACAAACATCTGCGGCACGAAGCCGAGCACCGCGCCGACGCCGGCGATGATGCCGTCGAGTATCAGCCCCTGGAGCCAGTCCGCCGTGTTAATGGAGACCAGGAAGCTTTCCACCGCGGGCGGGATGAGCTCGCCGAAAAGCACGTCGTTCGTCCAGTCGGTGACCCAGGCGCCGACCGTCGTCACCGAGACGTAGTAGACAAGCACCATGACGGCGGCGAAGATCGGCAGGGCGAGCCAGCGGTTGGTCACGATCTTGTCGATCTTGTCCGAGGCGGAGAGCCGGCCCTTGTTTTTCTTGACGCAGCAGTCCCGGATGATAGATGCGATATAGAGGTAGCGCTCGTGCGTGATAATGCTTTCCGCGTCGTCGTCGAGCTCCGCCTCACAATTTTTGATATCCGCTTCGATATGCGCCTGCAGCTCGCTCGGGAACTGCAGCTTTTCGAGCACCTTGGCGTCGCGCTCGAATATCTTGACAGCGAACCAGCGCTGCTGAACCTGGGGAACCTTGCCCTCCGTCGCCTCCTCGATATGCGCGATCGCGTGCTCGACGCTTCCGGAAAAGCTGTGCTGAGGGACGGCGGGGACGCCGGCTTTGGCAAGGGCGACGGCCTTTCCCGCGGCTTCGGCGATACCGTCGCCCTTGAGCGCCGAAATCTCGAATACGGGGCAGCCGAGCTCCTTGGAGAGACGGTCTATATGTACCTTATCGCCGCTTTTTCGGACAATATCCATCATATTGACGGCGACGACGACCGGAATACCAAGCTCCGTCAGCTGGGTGGTCAGGTAAAGGTTGCGCTCCAGATTGGTTCCGTCAACAATGTTGAGAATCGCGTCCGGGCGCTCGTTTATCAGGTAGTTCCGCGCCACGACCTCCTCGAGCGTATACGGCGAAAGCGAGTAGATACCGGGAAGATCCATAATAACGACGTCCTTATGGTTCTTCAGCCGGCCCTCCTTTTTTTCGACTGTGACGCCCGGCCAGTTTCCGACAAACTGGTTCGAGCCGGTCAGCGCGTTGAAAAGCGTCGTTTTGCCGCTGTTCGGGTTTCCGGCCAGGGCGATTTTGATCGACATGACTATAATCCTCCTTTGTTTAGTGGGGCGTTGAACAGCACATTTAGTTAGCCTTTGCTAACCAAAAGGTCTGTTTCAGATAGCTCGGCGGGCTGCCCCGCGCTACTGCACCGCGATCATTTCGGCGTCGGCCTTTCTCAATGAAAGCTCATATCCGCGCACGGTGACTTCAACGGGGTCGCCGAGCGGGGCAACCTTGCGGACGTAGATCTCCGTGCCCTTGGTAATGCCCATATCCATGATCCTGCGCTTGACTGCGCCGGCGCCGCTGACTTTCGTCACAGTAACCGTTTCGCCGCATCTGATCTCCCTCAATGTCTGCATTCCTCTGTCTCCTTTCAGCCGTATTGCGCCCCTGCGGGGCGATGCCGGACTATTAAAATCGGAATTCCGTACCGGGTCAGATCATGATCTTATTCGCCATTTCGCGGCTCACCGCGACCCGGGAATCCTTGACACTGACGATAACGTTGCCGCCGGTCTGTGTGATCACGGTGACGGCACTGCCGACCACGAAGCCGAGGCTCTCGAGAAAAAGCCGCGTCTCAGGCCTTCCGCCGATCCTTTTAATCAGGTTTTCTTCACCGCTTCCGGCCAGCGTTAAGGGCATCATAATTCCTCCTCATCGGCCCGCGCGGGCTTGTCCCGAACCGGCGGACATTTAGTTAGGATGACCTAACTAGTTAATAAGTTAGCACATGCTAACCTTTTTGTCAATATCTTTTACACTTTTTATTTAAGATGTTTGCATTTTTTTCAAAGATGTGGTACGCTTCGCTCAGAAGAACGCTGAGGAAAAGGAGATGAAGCGGATGAGAATACAGGAATCGGCGGAAATGTATCTGGAAACGATACTCGTTCTAAGCAAGCGCAATCCCTCGGTCAGGTCTGTCGACATTGCGGCGGAGCTCAATTATAAAAAGTCCAGCGTCAGCGTCGCCATGAAAAACCTGCGTGAAAACGGGTATATCAGGGTCGACGCGGACGGCTTCATCACACTCGAGCAGAAGGGCCGGGAAATCGCGGAAACCATGCTGGAACGCCATACGCTGATCTCCGACTGGCTGACGCGGCTCGGAGTCAGCAGGGATACGGCCATTGACGACGCCTGCCGCATGGAGCATATTATCAGCGCCGAGAGCTTTAAGGCAATAAAAAAACACGTGCTTGAGACGGACGGGCAGAAGGACGCCTGAAAAGCGACTTGAAAAAGCGGCCGCCCTGCGGCGCGTTTCGCGCCGCAGGGCAATTTTAATAGCTCGCCGTAAGCAAGCTATTTAAAAACCGTCTGGACAAGCAGCATATAGACGAGCGTCCCGCCGCCGATGCTTAAAAGGACGTTGTTTTTCCATCTGTGCAGGATCACGATCACGGCAAGGGCCGTGATCTGGGGCAGACCGTGCGGCCAGGCGCTCAGCGGCGCTTCCCGCAGGCAGTAGACCGTCAAAAGCCCCAGCATCGCGGGGGGCAGGCATTTCCCGAGATAAGTGACGGCCTCGGCCGGCGTTTTCTTTTCCGGAAACAGGAGAAACGGCGCGAAGCGGGTCGCCGCAGTCCCCAGCGCAATGGCAAAAATCATAACAAGCGTCTCCGTCGGCGTCAGCGGCATAGCTTTTTCCTCCCGGCGAGCAGAACGAACAAAATCAGGCCCATCGCCGGAATGACCAGCCGATCCGCCCCGAAAACGCCGAGCGCAACCCCCGCGCAGGCAAGGCCGATCACGGCGAACACACGGTTCTCCCGAAGCTTCATCTGCTCGAGCAGCAGGACGGCGAACAGCGCCGTCAGGACAAAATCCAGTCCCTCCGTATTAAAGCTGATCAGGCCGCCGAGCACGCTGCCCAGAAACGTTCCCAGTATCCAATAAAGATAATCGAGCAGCGAAATGGACAGATAGAAATATTTCCTGTCGACGCCCTTTGGCGGCAGGCAGCCCGAGGCGATTGAGAAGGTCTCGTCGCACAGCGCAAAAATCAGGAAAGCCCGGATCTTCCCCAGGCCCTTATATTTTTCCAGCATCGATACGCCGTAAAACAGGTGGCGCGCATTGACCATGAGGCTGAGCCAGAAGGCCTGCAGCGGGTCGAAAACCGCGGTGAGCAGCGTGATCGCCACGAACTGCATACTCCCGCAAAAGGCGACGGCGCTCATGAGCATCGCCCACAGCGTCCCGTAGCCCTTGGTCTGCATCAGCATACCGTAGGCCATTCCTAAAACCAGAAAGCCTGTCAGGACGGGAATCGTCAGCGGAAAGGCAGCCGAAAGCGCGGAGATGAATTTTTTCTGTTTTGTCGTTTCCATTTGCTCGTGCTCCCGGAGACAGCGGGGTATGAGGATCTGATTCGATTGCGGCGCCGGTACAGCGCCAAGCTAGGACTTCTGGTTTGTGGCCGGCGGCTCCGCAAGGCAGACGACGGCCTTTTTCACACGGT
>JAISDV010000103.1 GCA_031264545.1 Oscillospiraceae bacterium
GCCCGACCCCTCCAGCAGGCCGTGATCGACTGCCGCCTCCAGCGCGGCTGTTGACCAGTCGTCCGGCATATCGCTGAACTGAGCGCTGCCCGCCGCGAAAGCGCCGCCGATATTGCCGAGCAGCAGCGCAAGGGTAAGGCAGAGCGCTGAAAATCTTCCTTTCATAAAGTCATCTCCTGTTACTTGTATTTTGACAGAACTGAAAACGGTTTTCCAGTCCGCAGCTTTGCCCGCACCACGCCTTCCATATTCAGGGAATCACCCTTTGCGGCCGCAAAGGGTGATGGGCATGCCCATCACCAATACCTCGTTGTCTATCCGGTTAAAATCGGGGCCTCGCCCCGGCCGTGTACGTTAACGCTTCTTATGCGACAAGTATAGTTTACCGGGATTCAAATGTCAAGCTTATGATTAAACTTTGGATGAAGACGGACAGCTTTTTGTGCATAGCATCTAAATTGCCGCTTGTTTTTTGGAGGAGTTACTTTTTTCCCCGCCACGTTAAAAGCAGGGCGGAATTGACGATGACGGCGACCGAACCGATATTGTGCACCGGCGCGCCGGCCTGCGCGCTTTCCGGAAGCGGCGCGAAGGACTTTGGGGAAAAGTATGAATAAACTGTCAATTCATCGGTTAAAAGTCTTGACTTTTCACAGGCGTGGTGATAAATTAGCACTCAGAAGGTGAGAGTGCCAACGCGCTGCGCCGGAGAAAGCCGGAGTATGAACGCGCCATTCCCGCTGTAAGGAGGCGCGGTCTTTGGAAATCAGCGACAGAAAGAGGACGATACTGACCGCCGTCATCGACGAGTATATCACCACCGCCGAGCCTGTCGGCTCCAGAAGCATCGCGGAATCCGGCCTGCTTGATTTAAGCAGCGCGACGATCCGCAACGAAATGGCGGAGCTGACCGTGATGGGCTATCTCGAGCAGCCGCACACCTCCGCCGGCCGTGTGCCCTCTCCTAAGGGTTACCGGCTGTACGTCAACGAGCTGATGGATCGCCAGCGCCTTTCCCTGGAAGAAGCTCAGGCAATAAACGAGAGTTTCGATCTTAAAATGAAAAAGCTCGACAAGCTCATGAGTGAGGTCGGCAGGCTTGCCTCCTCACTGACGCAATATCCCGCCGTCGCGCTGGCTGCGCCTGTCGCGGCGACGATTTCGCGTTTTGACCTGATTTACGTGGATGGCAACACCTTTATCGCCGTCGCTATGCTCTCAAACAGCAGCGTCCATAACAAGCTGATTCATCTGCCGTTTTCGGTGGATCCGGGCATGGTGCAGCGGCTTTCCTCGGTATTCAACACCAATTTTACCGGCATTGCCGAGGACAAAATCACGCCTGTGCTCATCAGCTCGGCCGAGCGCGCCTGCGGTGACACGATGGGCCTCGTCTCGGTCGCGGCCGCTTTTGCGATCGACACGCTCGGGAAGGCCGGTCAGGGCGAGGCCTATGTGACCGGCGCGTCGCGGCTGCTGCGGCTGCCCGAGTTCCGCGACCCCGATAAGGCGCACGAGCTGATGAGTTACCTGTCTGAGAACGGGCACCTGCTCGGTCTGCCGGAAAGTGGCGAGAGCGACGACATTCAGGTGCTGATCGGCCCGGAGAACGTGGCCAGGGAGCTGAAGGATTCCAGCGTGGTACTGGCCCGCTATAACGCGGGGGACAACATAAAAGGCATAATCGGCGTCGTCGGACCCACACGCATGGATTATTCCGGCGTGGCGGCAAAGCTGCGCTATATCGCAGAGGGTCTCAGCAGACTTCTCAGCACACAGGAAGCCCCCCGCGGCTTTGAAAAACTGCAGATAAAGGAGATGAATATAGGTGAACACTGAAAAGACCCCGTCCGACCCGCAGGAAACCGAAGCGGAAATCCCGGAAGTATCCTCTGAAGCGCCCGCCGACAAGGCGGAAACGCGCAAGTCCGGCAGAGCCGCGGCCAAGGACGCCGCGGAACTGAAAAAGGCGCAGGCGGCGCTGGTGGCGGAAAAGGATAAGTACCTGCGGATACTCGCGGAATATGATAATTTCCGCAAAAGGAGTCAAAAGGAGCGCGAGAGCGTCTACGGTGATGTCCGCGCGGATACCGTGATGAAATTTCTGCCCGTCTACGACAACCTTGAGCGCGCGCTCAAGCAGGAAAGCGCCGACGAGGCTTACAGCCGCGGCGTCGAAATGATCTTCAGCCAGTTTAAGGAGATCATGGAAAAGCTGGGTGTCGCCGAAATCCCGGCCGCGGCGGGCGAAAGCTTCAATCCCGAGGTCCACGAGGCCGTCATGCATGTTGAGGACGAGGCCTTCGGAGAGGGCGTTATCGCCGAGGAATTCCAGAAAGGCTTCGTGCTCGGGGACAGGGTTATCCGGTGCAGCGTCGTCAAGGTCGCGAATTAAGCCGGAAATGCGGCCTTGACTTTATATACTCACATTCATTTCAGGAGGAATTACCATGAGTAAGATCATTGGCATAGATTTAGGCACAACAAACAGCTGCGTCGCCGTTATGGAAGGCGGCGAATCGGTCGTCATCGCCAACGCCGAGGGCAACAGGACGACGCCCTCCGTCGTCGCTTTCTCCAGGACCGGCGAGCGCATGGTCGGCCAGGTCGCAAAGCGCCAGGCCGTTACGAATCCGGATCGCACGATCAGCTCTATCAAGCGCGAAATGGGGTCAAATTATAAAGTTACCGTCGACGGCAAGGCCTATACGCCGCAGGAGATTTCCGCGATGGTGCTTCAGAAGCTCAAGGCGGATGCGGAGAGCTATCTCGGCACCACCGCGACGGAAGCCGTCATCACCGTCCCCGCCTACTTTACCGACGCCCAGCGCCAGGCGACCAAGGACGCCGGCCGCATCGCGGGCCTTGACGTCAAGCGCATCATCAATGAGCCGACGGCCGCCGCGCTGGCCTACGGCATCGACAAGGAGGCCGACCAGAAAATCATGGTCTACGACCTCGGCGGCGGGACCTTCGATGTTTCCGTGCTCGAAATCGGCGACGGCGTGATCGAGGTCCTCGCGACCGCGGGCAACAACCGTCTCGGCGGCGACGATTTCGATGAGTGTGTCACCAAATACCTTGTCGGCGAGTTCAAAAAGACCGAGGGCGTCGATCTCTCGATCGACAAAGTCGCGCTGCAGCGCCTGCGCGAGGCGGCCGAGAAAGCGAAGATCGAGCTGTCCGGTGTAACCAGCACCAACATCAATCTGCCCTATATCACGGCGGACGCAAACGGCCCCAAGCACCTCGACGTCACGCTGACGAGGGCGAAGTTCAACGAGCTGACCAGCCACCTCGTCGAGAAGACGGTCGGCCCCGTACGCCAGGCGCTCTCCGACGCGGGCCTTTCCGCAGGCGAGCTTTCCAAGGTGCTCCTCGTCGGCGGCTCGACCCGTATCCCCGCCGTCCAGGATAAGGTCAAGGCCCTCACAGGCAAGGAAGGCTTCAAGGGCATCAATCCCGACGAATGTGTCGCGGTCGGCGCGGCGATTCAGGGCGGCGTTCTCGGCGGCGACGTCGAGGGCATCCTCCTGCTGGACGTCACGCCGCTTTCCCTCGGTATCGAAACACTCGGCGGCGTCTGCACCAAGCTCATCGACCGCAACACGACAATTCCCACCAAGAAGAGCCAGATTTTCTCCACTGCGGCCGATAATCAGACCAGCGTTGAGATCAACGTTCTTCAGGGCGAGCGCGAGATGGCGCAGTACAATAAGAGTCTCGGCCGCTTCCATCTCGATGGTATCGCGCCGGCCCGCCGCGGCGTTCCGCAGATCGAAGTCACCTTTGATATCGACGCGAACGGCATCGTCAACGTTTCCGCGAAGGACATGGGAACCGGCAAGGTGCAGCATATCACGATCACCGCCTCCTCCAACCTCTCCAAGGAGGACATCGAAAAGGCCGTCAAGGAAGCCGAGCAGTTCGCGGCCGAGGACGCTAGGCGCAAGGAAGAGATCGATGTCCGCAATCAGGGCGACCAAATGGTTTATCAAACTGAAAAGACGCTCTCTGAGATGGGCGATAAGCTCGACGCCGCGGATAAGTCCGAGGTCGAGGAAGCGCTCTCGAAGCTCAAAACGGCGCTGTCCGGCACCGACACGGCTTCCATCAAGGCCGCGACCGAGGAACTGACCCAGGCCTTCTATAAGGTCAGCGAGAAGCTCTATTCACAAGCGGCTCCCGGCGCGGGCGAGCCCGGCGCGCAGCAGAGCGCGGAGGGCGGCCAGTATTATGACGCCGACTACGAAGTTGTCGATGACGACAACAAGGCGCAATAAAAATAACGGGAGCATTGACAGATACGCCGCTCAAGGGCGCACAGCTGTGCGCCCTTGAGTTGAAGCGGTCATTTACAGGCCGAGAGGCCGGTGAAACGCCCGGTCCGGACTTTGACCGGCGCGCTCCCATATCCGGTGTCCTGTCAGGCCTTGGTCAGGAGGGCTTTTCCTATGCGCCGGCTGCCCGCCGATCCGGCGGCGGACGCAGTCCACGCGCAAAACGGCTGTTTTTCTAATGGCCGTTTTGTGAGTCCAGTGCAGCGAAAGGAATGTTCATACTTATGGCAGACAAAAGGGACTATTACGAGGTTCTGGGACTGACGAAGGACGCCTCGGACAACGATATCAAAAAAGCCTATCGCAGGCTTGCCAAGGAAAACCACCCGGATCTGCATCCCGGAGATAAGGCGGCGGAGACCCGCTTCAAGGAAAGTGCCGAGGCATACGCCGTGCTGTCCGACCCGGATAAGAAATCCAAATACGACCAATTCGGCCATGCGGCCTTCGACCCCGCGATGGGCGGAACGGGCTTCGATTTTGGTGATATCGGCGATATCTTCGGCGACCTGTTCGGCGGAATCTTCGGCGGCAGCGGGCGGCGCCAGAACGGGCCGATGCAGGGCGAGCACATCCGCGCCGGCATCGCGATCAGCTTTGAGGAGGCCGCTTTCGGCTGCGAGAAGGAGCTGAGCGTCGTGCGGACGGAGGACTGCCCCGAGTGCGGGGGCAGCGGCTCCGCGCCCGGCACGACGGCCGAGATCTGCCCGGATTGTAAGGGCAGCGGTGTCGTCCGCCAGCAGCAGCGCTCCCCTTTCGGCATTGTTCAGACGACAGTAAGCTGCCCTAAATGCCGTGGCACGGGAAAGCTCATCCACCAGCCTTGCCCGGGCTGCCGCGGCGCGGGCTCCGTCCGCAGGCAGCGGAAAATCTCCGCGAACATCCCCGCCGGAATCGACGAGGGGCAGTCGATCGTCCTGCGCGGCCTCGGTTCCGCCGGCAAAAACGGCGGCCCTCAGGGCGACCTGCTCGTGACTGTTTCGGTCAGGCCGCACCGATTTTTCAAAAGGGACGGTTTTTCGGTGCTCTACACGCTGCCGATCTCCTTCGTCCAGGCCGCGCTCGGCGACGAAGTGGCGCTTCCCACGCTCGATGGCCAGATACGCTATACGATACCCGAGGGCACGCAGACGGGTACGGTTTTCCGCTTAAATGCGCGCGGCATTCCCTATATCCGCGGAAAGGGCCGCGGCGACCAGTTTGTGACCATCCGTGTCGTCACGCCTGAAAACCTCGGTGAGGCGCAGAAGGCGATCCTCCGCGAATTCGCAAAGGCGACGGGAGAAACGCCGCCGGCGCCCAATGACGGTCCACTCAGAAAAAAGCGCAAAAAGTAGACACGCAATGACCCGCCGCTTCAGCGCGGCCGACATATGCGCCGAAGGCCCTGAGGACCTCCGGCGTTTTTTCACGCCCCGATCATCCGGAGAGTTGCTGGCTATGGCGGTATAATTGTAGCGATAGGCTATGTGCCATTCTTTAAATGAATTTTTCCGCCGATTTCCGGTTTTTTCAATCTGGCTATTGATTCAATCCCAAATAAAAATAAATCCTCGCCAATCTTTTTAGGCAATGTTAAGCCGTCAGTGGATTTATAGGCACTTAAATAAATATTTCCATCGACGGTTTCGGGCAGAACCAACCCTTCTTC
>JAISDV010000063.1 GCA_031264545.1 Oscillospiraceae bacterium
GGATCACAAAAGCGTCCCACCGGGCGGCCTGCTATGTGCTGATCGGCTACCGCGGCGATACGATGGACGCTGCCGACGCGCGTATGCGCGCCGCGTGGGAGGCTGGGTTCGTTCCTTACGCCATGCTCTACCGGGACCGCGCAGGCGCGGTCAAGGCGGACTGGAGGCGTTTCCAGCGCGCTTGGGTGCGGCCGGAGATTGTACTCTGCAGACTGAAACAATCTAACTAATAGTCAGAAAAAGGAGGTGAGTGAGAGGGCTATCCTCTCATAATCTATGTCAAATCTTATCATTTGCGAGAAGCCGTCCGTGGCGGCTGCCATCGCCGCCGCCTTGGGCGCCAAAGAGCGTGGGGACGGTTTTTTTCATGGCGGCGGTCGCGTCGTCTCGTGGTGCTATGGCCATCTTGTTGAACTCGCGGCGCCCGCCGCTTACGACGAGAAATATAGGCGCTGGAATCTGGCTGATTTGCCTATACTGCCGGAAACGTGGAAATATACCGCCTCCGAAGGGAAAAAGAAACAGCTTGATATTCTGCTCTCTCTCATGGGCCGCGCCGACGTGGAGGATGTGGTCAATGCCTGTGACGCGGGACGCGAGGGAGAACTCATATTTTCTCTCGTCTACGATTTCTGCGGCTGCCAAAAACCGGTTCAGCGTCTGTGGATACAGAGCCTTGAAGACGCGGCGATCCGGGAGGGCTTTGAAAAACTGCGCCCCGGCGCGGACTACGAAAATCTTCGCCGCGCCGCGCTCTGCCGCGCGCAAGCCGACTACGCGGTGGGCATAAACGCTACGCGGCTTTTTTCCTGCTTGTACGGCTCGACCTTGCCCGTTGGGCGCGTCCAGTCCCCGACGCTGGCGATGCTGGCGGAGCGTGAGGCCGCCATTGACGCGTTCACGCCGGAGCCGTTCTACACGCCGCTCATTGACTGCGGCGCGTTTGCCGCCTCCGGCGAGCGTTTGCCCGGGAGCGAGGCCGCCGAGGACGTCCGCGCCGCTTCAGACGGGCAGCCCGCTCTTGTCCTGTCGGTGGAGAAAGCTCGGAAGACCGCCTAGGCTCTTTGACCTGACCGCGCTCCAGCGGGAAGCGAACGCCCTGCTCGGCTTCACGGCTCAACAGACACTCGACTACGCCCAAGCCCTGTACGAACGTAAATGCATCACCTATCCCCGCACTGATTCCCGGTATTTGCCAGACGACATGGCGGGCGGGCTGGAAAAACTTATCTGCCTGACGACCGCGCGTCTGCCGTTTATCAAGGCGCCGCTGCCTGTGAACGCGGCAGTAATTGACGGCAGCAAGGTTTCCGATCATCACGCCATCATTCCGACCGCCCTTGCCGGTGCGGCGCGAGAAACTTTACCCGACGCGGAGCGCGCCGTTCTGGACATGATCATCATCCGGCTGGTTTGCGCCGTTTCTGCTCCCCATGTTTACGAGGCGGTCACGGCCGTGCTGGAGTGCGGCGGACATCGCTTCAGCGCGAAAGGGAAAACCGTAATCACTGACGGCTGGAAAGCGATCGACACGGCGCTCAGGGCTTCGCTGAAAACAAAGCCTGACGAGGGCGGTGAGGAGACCGGAGAAGAAACCGGGGAAGAAACCGCGCTGCCCGAACTCGTCGAGGGGCAGGTGTTTCCGGCTGTTGCGGCGTCTGTCCGCGAGGGCAAAACCCGTCCTCCGGCGCGTTACACGGAGGGCGCCTTGCTCCGCGCGATGGAGACGGCGGGCGCGGAGGAATTTGATCCGGATACGGAGCGCAAGGGACTCGGAACCCCGGCGACGCGGGCCGGCATAATCGAAAAGCTCATCAAGTCCGGTTTTGTCCTGCGGCGGAAAAAGCTTCTGGTCCCGGCTGAGAAAGGCCGAAACCTCATCACCGTCCTGCCGGCCGAAATCAAGACGCCGCTTTTGACTGCCGAGTGGGAAGATGGGCTTCTTGAGGTTCAGCGCGGAAAACTTGAGGCGGCGGAGTTTACGGCCGGTATCGCGGCGCTTGTGCGGAAGCTTGTGGCGGCCAGCGCCGCGCCGATTCCGGCGCTGACGCCTCTGTTCGCTCCGCCGAAAGGCGTAATCGGCAAATGCTCTCGCTGCGGCGCAGATGTGGTCGAGAGATCTTATCATAAATGCAGGGTTATCAGGAAATAACGATCAAATCGAAGGCAGCCGCAGGTTATAGCGGCTGCCTTTCCTGATAACTATGGTGTTATAATACTGTCAGGGCAATCCATCAAAATAATTCATGAAGGAGACAGTTTATGACCGAACTAAGCATTTACGACCTTGTGGCACGAGCCACAAAAGCGTTTCATGCAGCTGGCTACACGGAGGCGAGCGCGCATGAAAAGGAAAAAATCATGCTGCGAATAGCCCGCTTGCATGAATCGCTCGGATGCTCTGCGTTTTCCGATGTTGTGGTTGGACGGTTCATCGAAGATGCGGAGCGCCGTTATCGTTGCGGCGACATTGGGTACTATCGGTATAGCGATTTGACTAAAACAGCGGAATACATGACCGAGTTTTGCCGGACAGGAGCCTTACACTACAGCAGACGCGATGGAACCCCGAGGTTGGGTGACTACTACGAGAGCATCCTGACAGGAATCCTCAATAATCATGGATGGAGTCTTAACCGACGCAAGAGGGTACACAGTTTTACAAGATTGTTCTTCAGATGGCTTGAGTCAGAAGGGATTTTTGATCTAACGCTGATCGACGAGCGCGTTATCCGCAAGTATTTGGTGTTTTGCTCATCCCGCATTGCGCTCAACAGCTTAGATACGACAAAAGGCATATTGCGGGCTGCCTGCAACTATTTTTCTGAAATCGGCATTGGGCACGTTGTCCCTGACAATGCGTTCATGTTTTGCATCACCACGGGTAAAAAGGTGCTTCCCCATATCCCACAGGCGGAGATTGCGGCTACGCTCAATGCGATTAACAGGGAGAGCAATAACGGCAAACGCGACTACGCGATGATTTTGCTCGCAGTGGTAACTGGACTCAGGTCGAGCGACATAGCGAATCTTAAATTTGGCGACATTGACTGGGTGAATGGGGAAATCAGGATCGTTCAGGTGAAAACAGGCAAGGCGCTGGCTTTGCCGCTAACGGAGGACGTTGGACTCGCGGTTCGCGAATACATCCTCACGACTCGCCCGAAAAGCGATTTGCCGAACATCTTTTTGCGCACAAACGCCCCCCACGAAAAGCTCGGGCGCAAAGTCCCGTACAACCAGCACAGGCGCTATCGCAAAAAGGCAGGGTTGAAAAGCTGTGCTTTTCATGGACTGAGGCGCTCCGTTGCCAGCAGGATGGTCGTTTCAGGGACTGACGTAAAAACTGTATCGCAAACACTGGGGCAGTACAACATTGATTCATCAAAACAGTACATTTCTTTCGATTCGGACGGGCTGAAAGAATGTGCGCTGAGTTTTTCGGGGATCGAGCCTCTGGCGATAGATGCTCCGAACGCAGGAGGTGCAACAAATGAGTGAGCAATCAGAAACGCTGTCGGCTAAAATCGAGGAATACTTAGAGTTTAGGACATCAATGGGGTTTTCCGATTGCCACAGAAGGGATTTGGAGGGGTATCGCTTATTTTGCGTCGAACGATTCAGCGAAGCGGAAACGCTTACCAGCGAAAACGTAAGGGCTTGGGTTTCGACAGAGGCGGCAAAGAACGGCAACTGCCTTCGATACAAAGTCGCCGCCATCCGTGGCTTTGCAAAATACTTGAGCCATGGGGCATACGTTTTGCCAAACGCATACACGTCCGACAAATCATCGTTTGCCCCATATGTCTTCACAGACGAAGGTTTAGCGGCTCTTTTTCGCGCATTCGATACAGCGAAAACGATTGACGCCTTTTTGCAGTATACCTTGCCTGTCCTTTTTCGCCTGATTTACACATGCGGGCTCCGACCCCGCGAGGGGAGATTGGCGATGCGGGAGCATTTCTGCCTGGAATCTGGGAAGATTCTCATTACGAATACAAAACGACGCAAAGAACGTATCGTCATCATGTCTGACGATATGCTCAATATGTGCAGGCGGTATGACGGAAAATGCGATTCGGTCATTGGTTCACGCGAGCATTTTTTCGTCTGCGGCAACGGGGAGCCATTGTCAGCAAGACAATTCGGGCACCATTTCAATCGATGTTGGCAAGCTGCGAATCCAAGTATACCGCCCGATAATGTTCCAAATGCCCGCCCGTACGATCTCCGCCACCGACATGCTTCTACCGTGCTGCAAAAATGGCTCGACGAAGGGCGAAACCTAAACGCGATGCTGCCATATTTGCGGGCTTGTATGGGGCAT
>JAISDV010000139.1 GCA_031264545.1 Oscillospiraceae bacterium
CATTAAAGCTTAAGTTTGAGAACGATTTCAACGAGGACCCGGCAAAGCGCAATACGACCTATGACCAGGATGAAGCGCGAAAAGCTATCAACAAACTGCTGATAACAAACACGCAGAAGGCCGTGCTGTGGCAGCTGGTAAGAAAAGATTGGAAACCCTACAACAACCTCTTCGACAAGGTTGTGGGCGCGGCGGTGTACAACCGACAGTACAGCAGCGACGATGAACTGCCGGGGCTCTCACTGCCGGAACTGCCGGACTTGGCGGGGTGATTCTGACCCTAATTCTGACCCTAATCGGACAGCGTTTTATGGGGTTAAATGATGTTTTGAAACATTTGGGGTGCAAAAGGATAAGAACAGCAAGAAAAGCAAAAAACCCTGTAACCATTGGGATTACAGGGTTTTTTTATGGTGCGCCCGACTGGACTCGAACCAGCGGCCTTTAGAGTCGGAGTCTAACGCTCTATCCAACTGAGCTACGGGCGCATATCGCCGCTTTATCGGCGGCGGTTTTTATTATAGCAAAGCCAATCGGAAAAGTAAAGCCAATCCTGCCGGGAAGTCTGCGGGATATATCGGCGGGCGGCATGACAAAAGCGATCGCCGTCCCTTTTCCGTTTCGCGGTCCGCGTTATCGTCCCTCGGGGCAGCCGCTCAGGCAGAGGGGCAGCTCGAGGCGGTGGGCCTCCAGCAGGGCGCGGTCGCGCAGAAGCTCGGAGGCCGGGCCGTCGGCTGCGATGCGTCCGCCGGAGAGCAGGAGGACGCGGTCACAGGTTTCCAGAATCAGATCCAGATCGTGCGAGGCGATGATTTTCGTCAGGGGCAGCGCCCGGAGAATGTGGATCAGCCGCCGGCGGTTACAGGGGTCAAGGGCAATGGAGGGCTCATCCATCAGCAGGGCCTCCGGACGCAGGGCCAGAATGGTGGCGATGGCCGCCATACGCTTTTCGCCGCCGGACATTTTATGGTTGTGCCGGCGCTTCAGATGCGTCAGCGCCAGCTGCTGCAGCGTCTCGTCCACACGCGCGTCGGCCTCGGTGCGGCTGAGGCCGTAATTCAGGGGCGCGAAGATCATGTCCTCATAGACCGTGGGCATGAACATCTGGTTATCTGAATCTTGCAAAACATAGCCCAGCTTCCGGCGGATCTGCGGCAGGCAGGCTTTTTCCACCGGCAGGCCGCCGACCCGCACGCCGCCCGTGCAGGGCAGCAGACCGAGCAGGATTTTCAGGATGGTCGATTTGCCCGTGCCGTTGGCGCCGATCAGCCCCAGCTGTTCGCCGGGCGCAATTTTAAAAGACACGTCCGTTAAAATGGGCTGCTCCTTCTCATAGGAGAAGAAAACATGTTCAAATTCAAGCATTGCGCGCTCCTTTCAGACCAACAGCGTGCCGAGCAGCTGCGAGAGATTGACCAGCCTGGCCAGCAGAAACAGGGCAATCCAGAAAACGCCGTACAAAAGCGATGTAACGGTCAGCCGGCCTCCCCGGACATAATAAAACGCGCCGCTCCAGCCGCGCAACTGCATACTTTCATACAGCGCGGAAGCCCGGTCCATGCTGCGCAGCAAAAGCTGACCCAAAAACGCGCCCCAGGCCGAAACATGGATGCCCTTCTGTCCCGGCGCGCGCAGGTGGTAGGCGTCGAGCATGACCGACAGCTCCTCCAGCAGGACGGAAATGTAGCGATAAGTCAAAAGCAGGAGTGTGACCAGAATTTTCGGCACATGCATCTGCCGCAGGGCCTGACAGAGGGACTCGATCGGTGTGGTGGCGATCAACAGGAAAGAGGCCATTAGCGAAAAGATACCCTTCATCATCAGGCTGAGCATCGACACCACGCCGCCGCTGACCGCGAGACCGCCCAGCATAAACAGCGGCGCGCGGTCAAAGAACGGGTTAAACAGCCCCACCGCACAGACCAGCGGCAGCACGACCCGCATTTTGCGGAAGCAGGTGCGGATCGGGATGAGGCTGGCCTGAAAGACAAAAACGGGATACAGCACCATCACCAGCAGTCCGCTGAGATTATATTTCGGGAATGACACGGCCGCCGCGATATAAACGATCGTAACGAGCAGCTTGACAAGCGGATGCAGCCGGTGGATAACCGAAGCCTGCCCGGCCAGCTCGTCCATGGCCTTAAATTCAGACCACGCCTCGGACGCCTGATTCATCATTTACGCTCCAAACACAAAAATCGCAAAGAGACATCCGGCGCGGATGCCTCTTAATTCCAATCGCAGGGACGCGTTAAGTAAAGCGCTTTACGACTTCTGCGCCCCGGCTTTTTTGCGGAAGAAGCCGCCGGCAAAGGCGATCAGCAGCGCCGCGCCCGCGACCAGCGCAGAGCCCAGCAGTCCGGAAACCGTGGTCCCTACGGGGTTTTCCGCGTCATTGGCAAAAGCGTAATCGGGCAGGAAGGATACCTTTTCCTGAAGCGCGGCGACTGTGTCAGCGGCGCTGCTCTCTACGCCGAAGCGCGCCTCGTCAAGACCCATATTAGCTGAGTAGCCGCTTTCCGCGTTGCCGAACATCGACCACTCCAGTCCGTCGGGATTGCCGCTGGCCAACAGGGAGAAACCGCCGCCAACCACGGCGACCACGACCGCCAGAACAACGAGCGTGCTTGCAGCGGAGCGCCTGCCTGCGGCGCCGGCATCGGGATCGACATCCATCAGCAGCTCCGGCCGGGATTCATAAATGAACACCAGCACCGCCGCCGTAACCAGACCCTCGACCAGGCCGATCGCCAGGTGGATGGGCTGCATGACGGCGACGAACGCGCCGAAAGGCAGCTCCGTGACGCCGGAAAGCGCGGTTTCCAGCACCACGGAAAAGGCGCCCAGCTGCAAGGTGGCGACACAGCCGAGGACAGATGCGAGGATAATCCTGAGACGCACGGCGGCGCGTCTTCCCCTGCCGGAGAACAGACCGCCGCGGAGGATGGGGCGATAGATCAGAAAGTAACCGGCAAAGCAGCCGTAGAAGGACATGTTCCAGATATTCGCGCCGAGCGCCAGAAGACCGCCGTCCGCGAAGAAAAGCGCCTGGATCGCCAGAATAACGATCATAGACAAAAAGCCCGCAAAGGGGCCGAGTACAGCCGTCAGCATCATGCCGCCGCACAAATGCCCGGAGGAGCCGGTGCCCGGAATGGCATAGTTGATCATCTGGCCGGCAAAGACCAGAGCGGCCATCACCGCCATAGTGGGCAGCTTTTGGGGCGTTTCATCTTTGCGGAGCTCGCGGATAGACACACCGGTGGCGACCGCAGACGCGGCGTACATTGTGGCTGCAACGGCTGGGGCCAAAAGCGCATCGGCCATATGCATAACTTGCACCTTCTTGATCGAATTTTCCGAAGATGTTATAATTGTATACCCGCCATTAAATGTCCCGCAAGCCCCCGGGGGGGATAGCATTTTGATGCCCGTGGCAGTTTTTCGCGCCGTTTCATGCGATTTTACCAAAAGAAACACGGCATTTTAAAGTGATTTGAGATTACTAAACTATTGACTTTATTGTGATAAAGATTTAAAATACAAGCACTTAAAGTGAATAAATTTATTCGTTTTACCGATACTCCGATACTCAAGATGGCTTCGTTCTCTTGCGGGGTCGTTTTTTGTATAAGTATACATAAAGAATTTTAGGAGGAAAGTTCATGAAAAAGTTCTTAAGCATCGCGCTTGCCCTGGTCCTTATGGCCGGCGTGTTCGCGGCTTGCGGCGACAAGCCCGAGTCCGGCGGAACGACCGATCCCACGCCCCCTGCCAGTTCTTCTGCCGCAGGCGATACGATCAAGATCGCTATCATCGGCTGCCACACCGGCGAATATGCGCAATACGGCCTCGGCGTCAAAAACGGCGCAACCCTCTACATCGATCAGCTTAATGCCAGCGGCGGCATCAACGGCAAGCAGGTCGAAATCGTCGCCTACGACAACAAGGCCGACAACCAGGAAGCCATCAACGCCTTTAACCGCGCGGTCGATCAGGACGGCATCACCGCTCTCATCGGCGACGTGCTCACGGGAAACACCATCGCTGTCGGCGGCGAGGCGTACAAGATCAACATGCCCATGATCACCGCCAGCGCAACTGCGGAAGCGGTCACATACGACGCGGAAACCGATACTGTCTACGCCAACATTTTCCGCACCTGCTTCATCGACCCCTTCCAGGGCGAGAAGATGGCCAATTACGCCAGTGAAAAGCTCGGCGCCAAAACCGCAGCCATCATTTATGAAACCGGAAACGACTACTCCGTCGGCGTTAAGGATGCGTTTATCGCCACCTGCAGCGCGCTTGGCATCGAAATCGTCAGCGAGGAAGGCTATGCGACCGGCGATGTGGATTTCAAGAGCCAGCTCACCACTATCGCTTCCAAAAATCCCGACGTTGTTTTCTGCCCCAACTATTATGAAGACGACGGTCTCATTGTCACCCAGGCCCGCGAAGTCGGCGTCGACGCCGTATTTATGGGCGCGGACGGCATGAGCGGCGTTTCCGGCTATGCCTCCGCCGCAGATGCCGAAGGCACGCTTTACTGCTCCGGTTACGCGCCCGGCAGCACCGATGCGGTCAAGGCTTTCGAGGCCGCTTATACCGAAAAATACAGCGCTGAGACCCTCAACATGTTCGCCGCCACCGCGTATGACGCCGCCATGGTGCTCTGCAACGCGCTTCAGGTCGCCGAAGAGGCCGGCCTTACCGCCGGAACAGACGAATACAAGCAGGCTGTTATCGACGCGATCCGCGACAAGAGCGGCGAGCTTGAATGTATCACCAGTAACGGCTATACCTTTGACGCGCATAACAATCCCGTCAAGGACGCCTGCATCATGAAGGTCGTCGAGGGCACGGAAACCTTTGTCGAGAACTATTGATACCTGAAATAACCGGTTTAAGCTTTGTGCGGGAAGTTTTTCTTCCCGCACAAAGGTATTTCAAGGTATTCCATCCTGTGCGGCATTGCCGGCGGTATCCTTTGCGGTGCGGACGCCCGATGAGTGGCCCGAAACCCCGGTTTGGGGGCAGCCATCAAGCGCCTGCGAAAATCTTTTTGAGAGAGGACGACAGGATATGTCCCTTGTGATCAGCCAACTGATAAACGGACTGCAATCTGGAAGCATTTACGCGCTTGTTGCTCTCGGATACAGCATGGTATACGGGATCATCATGCTGCTGAACTTTGCCCACGGCGACATCATAATGGTCGGCGCCTATGCGGCCTGGTTCGTTATGGTCCGCCTCTCGCTCAATCCGGTCCTCGCCATTATCCTGGCCATTCTGGCCTGTACCGTGCTCGGCGTCGTAATCGAGAAGGTGGCCTATACGCCGCTCCGATCCTCCCCGAGGCTGTCGCTGCTCATCACGGCGATAGGAATTTCCTTCCTGCTTGAAAACCTCGCCCAGCGTGTTTTCGGCGCCGGCGCCCAGAAGGTACCCGCGTTGATCTCCGGCCCCGCGATCGAGATCGGCGGGCAGCGTTTCAGCTTTATCGCGATGGTCACTATTGTCGTTTCCGTCGTCTCGATGGCCCTGCTGACCTTCCTTGTCCGGAAAACGAAGATGGGTAAGGCGATGCGCGCCGTTTCCGAGGATATGGGAACCGCTCAGCTGATGGGCATCAACGTCAACCTCACGATCAGCTTTACCTTTGCCGTCGGCAGCGCGCTTGCCGGAATAGGCTCGATCCTCTACTCCTGCGCCTATCCCCAGGCCTCGCCCACCATGGGCGCCATGCTCGGCCTGAAAGCCTTTGTCGCCGCGGTGCTGGGGGGGATCGGCTCCATCCCCGGCGCCATGCTCGGCGGCTTCTGCATCGGACTGGCAGAGGCCATCGTTTCGGCTGTCGGCCTTTCCGTCTGGAAGGACGGCGTTGTCTTTGCCATACTCATCGTCGTGCTCGTTGTGAAGCCTACGGGCATCCTCGGCAGGGCCATACGCGAAAAGGTTTAAGGGGGTATGCGTTTATGAAAAGGAACCAAATGCTTATTCCCATGCCTCTGCGCTATCTGATCAACGCCGTTCTGTTCGCCGCGTTTCTTTGGATCATGAATTCGCTGATTACGGGCGGCGCAATATCCCGATATCATTCCGGCATTATTTCCTCTATCGGCATCAGCATCATTCTCGCCGTTTCACTCAACATGGCGACCGGCTACCTGGGCCAGCTTCCGCTCGGTCACGCGGGCTTTATGGCGCTCGGCGCGTATACCTCCGCATTGATCATGAAGTCGGCCGCGGCCGCAAAAGGACTCGAGTCCGCTTTAGGCGCCTCCTACGCGGCCTATTTCTTTCCCGCCGCCCTCGTCGCCGGCGGGCTGGCCGCCGCGCTCTTTGCCCTTCTCATCGGTATGCCGGCACTGAGGCTCAGAGGCGATTATCTCGCCATACTCACGCTCGGCTTCGGCGAAATCATCCGGGTCGTCCTGCTGAACATCGACAACGTGCTCGGCTTCAAGCTCACCAACGGCGCGGCCGGGCTGCAGAAGATCCCGACGACAACCACCTTTTTGTTTACCTTTATTTTCGTGGGGATCACTTGCTTTGTTATTCACACCATGATGAAATCCCGCCATGGCCGGGCAATACTGTCGATACGTGAAAATGAGATCGCCGCGGAATCCTGCGGGATCAGCACGACCTACTATAAAACGCTCGGGTTCGTCGTTTCCGCTTTCTTTGCGGGAATCGCGGGCGGGCTCTACGCCGGAAACGTCGGTATCCTGAATCCCTCCTCCTTCGGGTTCATGAAGTCCATCGAGATACTCGTCATGGTCGTCCTCGGCGGTATGGGCAGTATGCTCGGAAGCGTCCTCAGCGCATCCGTGCTCACGGCCCTGCCCGAGCTTTTGAGAAGCTTCGCGGAAAACCGTATGGTCGTCTATTCGCTCGTGCTCGTTATCGTCATGATATTCAAACCCACGGGATTAATGGGGACCTACGATTTTTCACTCAACGGCCTGCTCGATAAGCTCATACTAAAGCTTAAAGGCGGAAATGCGCGTTTTCAAAAAGGAGGGCCGGACGAATGAGTCAGTTTCAGAGAACGCCGGTAAAGCTCGTACCCGTCCCCTCGACAAACATCATTCCGGAGCGTGACATCGATAAAACGCCGATACTCGAGGTCTCCCACCTCGGTATCGATTTCGGCGGCCTGACAGCGGTCGACGACTTCAACATGGCTATCGGCAGAACTGAGATCGCGGGCCTGATCGGCCCTAACGGCGCGGGAAAAACGACCGTCTTTAACCTGCTGACCAAGGTCTACCAGCCCACGCGCGGCACCATTATGCTCGATGGGCGCGACACTGCCGGAATGAGTACCATCCAGGTCAATAAGCTCGGTATCGCGCGGACCTTCCAGAACATCCGGCTTTTCAAAAATCTTCCGGTGCTCGATAACGTCCTGATCGGCCTTCATAACGAAATGGGCTACCACAGTCCCGCCGCCGTGCTCAGGCTCCCCGCTTATTGGCGCGCGGAGCGTATTGCGAAGGAACGCGCGCTGGAGCTGCTGTCGATATTCGACATGCGGGATACGGCCTACGCCCGGGCGGGCAGCCTGCCCTACGGCGCACAGCGCAGGCTCGAGATCGTCCGCGCCCTCGGCACCAACCCCGCCCTGTTGCTGCTGGACGAGCCGGCGGCCGGCATGAATCCCTCCGAAACGACGGAGCTGATGGAAAACATTCAAAAAATCCGTGACACCTTCAAAATCGCCATTATGCTTATCGAGCATGATATGAGCCTTGTCATGGGCATCTGCGAAGGCATCTGCGTGCTCAATTACGGCAGAATCATCGCCAAGGGCAGCCCGGAGGATATCCAATCGAACCCACAGGTCATCGAAGCCTATCTCGGCAAGAGGAAGGAGGGCGCGTGACGATGCTCAAGACGATGCTCAAGGTCAATGACATCAACGTTTATTACGGCAGTATCCATGCGATCAAGGGCGTCTCTTTTTCCGTGGAAAGGGGTGAGATCGTGACCCTCATCGGCGCAAACGGTGCCGGGAAATCGACTATCCTCAACACGGTTTCCGGCCTTCTCCGCAGCAAGACCGGCTCCGTCAGCTTTCTGGACAAGCCCATCGGCAGCCTGGTCCCGCACAAGATCGTCGCGGGCGGGCTGGCCCAGGTTCCGGAAGGGCGCAGGGTTTTTCTCAACATGACGGCGGAGGAAAACCTCGAAATGGGCGCTTTCACGCGGAAGGGCGCCGAAGCCGCCGAATCACTCGCCGACGTCTATATGCGCTTTCCCCGCCTCAAGGAGCGCAGAAAGCAGATCGCCGGGACGCTCTCCGGCGGCGAACAGCAGATGCTGGCTATGGGCAGGGCGCTTATGTCAAAGCCTGAGCTGCTGATGCTCGACGAGCCCTCCATGGGTCTTGCTCCCATCCTCGTCGAACAAATTTTCGAGATCATCAAGGAGCTGAACGCCGCGGGAGTGACCATCCTGCTCGTCGAGCAGAACGCGCAGATGGCGCTCTCGATTGCGGACCGGGGCTATGTCCTCGAAACCGGAAGGATCGCCACTTCCGCAAGCGCTTCCGAGCTGCTCAATAACGACGCCGTCAAAAAAGCCTATCTTGGCGGCTGAGCCGATTTACTGCCCGCCGTGTCCCCTTTTCCGGGGCGCGGCGGGCTTGACTATTTCGCCTGAAATGATGTATACTGGGCGAAACAGTTTCCCGGGCTGCAGCCGTCTGCGCCCCGATAACACACAGGCGGGCGCGCCGTGCGCTTCCCGCGCAAAGGCAGGCGATAGCTTGAATGTCCTTTATCTGATAAACTACGCCGGAAAAGCCGGCACCGAGAAATACGTTGAAAACCTCATACGTCTCGCAAACGGCAGAATAAAGCCATTTTTTGCCTACCATACAGCGGGCGAGCTGTCCGAAAAGATGGAAGCGGCCGCGATCCCCTCCCTCCGGCTTGACATGGGCCGGAAATCCGCGCTGAAGGCAGCGAGAAAGCTTGCGGCCTTCTGCCGGGAAAACGAGATCGATGTGATCCACGCGCAGTATCCGCGCGAAAACATCATTGCCCTGCTCTCCAAGCGGCATTATGCCGCCCCGCGGGTCGTGCTCACAAATCATCTGACGCTGCGCCTCGGCGCGGTTTCCGGCCTGTTTTGGCGGGCATTGAACCGGCACTTTTCCCCGAAGAACCACCGTATTATCGCCGTCTGCAACGCGGGCCGGGACATCCTGATCGAAAACGGCGTCCTGCCGGAGCGTATCACGGTCATCTTCAACGGCATCGAGCCGGCCGGGCCGCCGGAAAGAAGCGATGCGATACGCCGGGAGCTCTCCCTCCCCCCGGACTGCTTCGTGATGACAATATTCGCGCGCTTCGCCCCCGAAAAGGGACTGGATTTTCTTGTGGATACCCTCGCGGAGCTGAAAAGGCAAGCAAGCAGACCCTTCTGCTGCCTGATCTGCGGCGACGGCGCGCGCTTTGATGAAATCAAATCCAAAATCGGCGCGCTCGGGCTTGAGAACGAATGCCGACTGCTCGGCTTTCGCCGGGACACGCGGGAGATACTCCTCGGCTCCGACGTTTATCTCAACAGCTCGAGCCGTAACGAGGCGATGAGCTTCGCGATACTCGAGGCAATGAACGCGGGACTGCCTCTCGTCGTCACGGACGTGGGCGGAAACCGCGACCTCGCTGAAACGCGGCTGAAATGCGGCTTTGTCTGCGCTTTCGGCGATCGCGCGGGCTTTTCAGCCGCGCTTCGGCGCCTGATGGACGACGAAGCGCTCAGGCAGACGCTGTCCCGTGCGGCGACGGAGAAGATAAGCCGGTATTTTGACCTGAACAAGCTTACGGCGGAGGTATACGCCGCCTACAACTGATACGGAGGAAGGATACAAAAATGGTTGACAAAAATGGAAAGCTTTTCGGAAAGATCAATCTGATCGACCTCTTGATCGTGCTGATTCTCGCGGTGCTTGTCACCTTTGTCGCGCTCAAGGTCGTCAATAAAAGCGAGGAAAACGCGGGACTGACTCAAGTGCGTATCAGCTTCTTCGCCGAAGAAGTGCCCGATTATGTCGCGGCGGCGCTGAAGGAAGGCGCGAGTGTGCTGGACTCCAAGGAAAATGTTACGATCGGGACGGTCGAGCGCTTCGAGACCGGCGATCCTCTCGGTTTCGAAACGGATACGAAGGGCGAGATCCAGGCCGTGCAGAGGCAGGGCTTCAAATCGCTTTCCCTGACTGCCCTCGCGGCCGCAAGGCCGGGAGAACACGGCGTGACCATCGGCGGCGTGCTCTACGGCATCGGACACACACTCACCATTTATGCCGGAAATGCCAAGCTTTATTTGAAGGTCAGCGGTATCGAGCCCGTCTCCTGAGCGCCCTGTCCCTCAATGATCCGATGAAAGCGGGGTGACCCCTTGATCTCCTCAAGCATACTTGGAACAGCCTATGAAATCTGGCTCAGCAGCGGGACCTTCGCCTTTCTGCGGATGGTTTTCGCGGCCTTCAGCCGATCCTTTTCACAAAGCCGGATCGTTCACCGGCTCGTCCGGGACAGCCGCGCCGAGCCGGTCTACAGGGCGTCGCTCTTCGCCCGTATTTTCAAGGCGGTCATGGATCTGATGCTCCGCGTGATCGGCGCCGCTGCCCGCGCGGTCGAAAAAGCCGCGCGCGGCAGCGTGACCGCGGCCTTTATCAACCGATTTGTAAAAGGTTCCTTTTTTATCAATTTTGAAACCCTGCTCGGCGGCTTTATCTGCCTGATGTTCATTATCCCGCACGACTATTGGTCGAACACCTATGCGCTTCTCGCGGCGGCCGGACTCTTTGCGCTCTATATCCTCCTGGCAGGCGCCGGAAAACGGAAGGTCTATTACCTGCACGACATGGGCCTGCCGGTCCTCCTGTTTGCAATAGCCTGCGCCGCGAGCCTCGGCTTCAGCCCGGCGCGGGCGGACAGCCTCCGTGTGCTTACCTTCTATGTGACGGCGCTGCTGCTGTTTTATGTGATATCGGCCGACATCACAAGCCGGGAACGGCTGATGAAGCTTTTGGGCTTCGTCTATTTTGCCGTGATCATCGCCGCGCTCTACGCCGTGTATCAGCGCTTCGCCGGCGTCGCCGTGAGCGAGAGCCTGACCGACCTCGAGCTGAACGCAGGTGTGCCGGGCAGGGTCTACGGAACGCTCGGCAACCCGAACAATTTTGCGGAATTTCTCGTCATGCTGACCCCTGCCGCCGCCGTTTTTGCGGCGAAGGTCAGGGCCGGATGGCTTCGGATTCCCCTGTGCGCGGGTATCGGTCTCCCGTTCATCGCGCTCCTGATGACTTACTCCCGTTCCTGCTGGATCTCGATGATGCTGGCCTGCGTCATCTTCGTCTACTATGCGAACAAGAAGCTGATCCCCGCGTTCTTCCTGCTCTGCGTCGCGGCGATCCCCCTCCTGCCGGACAGCGTGATGATACGGCTGTCAAGCATGCTCAGCTTCGAGGATTCCTCCGGCACCTTCAGAATCTACATCTGGATGGGCACCATCAAGATGGTCCGGGACTATTTCCTGACCGGGATCGGGCTCGGCCCCGAAAGCTTCGCCGTGATCTACCCGGAATACGCGGACCTGCGCGCGCTGGTCGGCGCGCCGCACAGCCACATGGTCTATATGGAGCTGATCATCGAGCTGGGCGTCCTGGGCTTTGTCTCCTTTATGTGGTTCATGCTCAGGCTCTGGAAGGACACAGCCCGAGCGCTCCTGCGTACGCACGGGAAAACCGTGAAATATACGCTTATCGCCTGCATCTCCGGCCTGGCCGGAATCGCCTTTGCCTTCGGCGTCGAGTATGTCTGGTACTATCCGCGCACTTTCTTCGCATACTTTGTGCTGGCGGGAATCACGGCGGCGGCCATCAGGCTTTCAAAGGCCGGAAAAAACGGAAACGCGCTTTCGGACGAGATATCGGATATATGAACAATGTGACTGTTAGGAGTGCCAAATGATAAGCGTTGAAAATCTTTCCCTTCAGTTCGGCGGGCAGAAGCTGTTCGACAGAGCGGACCTTCAGTTCACCGCCGGCAACTGCTACGGCGTCATCGGCGCGAACGGCGCGGGAAAATCGACCTTCCTCCGTATACTCTCCGGCGATCTTGACAGCTACGAGGGAAACGTCTTTATCGACAAAAAGTCCCGCATGTCCGTACTGAAGCAGGACCAGAACATGTACGACGCGTACAGCGTGACGGATACGGTCATCCTCGGAAACAAGCGTCTCTATGACTGCGGCAGGGAAAAGGACGCCCTCTATGAAAAGCCGGACTTCTCCGACGAGGACGGCATTCACGCGGCGGAGTTCGAGGACGAGTTTGCCGAGCTCGGCGGCTGGGAGGCCGAGAGCGACGCTTCGCGCATCCTCCAGGGTCTCGGCATCACGACCGACCTGCATGACAGCATGATGAGCGAGCTCGAGGGCAGGCAAAAGGTCAAGGTGCTGCTCGCGCAGGCGCTTTTCGGCCATCCGGATATCATCCTGCTGGACGAGCCGACGAACAACCTCGATCTCAATTCCGTGGTCTGGCTCGAGGATTTTCTCCTCGATTACGACGGGACCGTCCTTGTCGTCTCGCACGACCGCTATTTTCTGAACACCGTCTGCACACACATCGTGGACATCGACTACGGCAAAATCAAAATGTACGTCGGTAACTACGACTTCTGGTACGAATCCAGCCAGCTCATGCAGCGGCTTATCAAGGACCAGAACAAGAAGGCCGAGCAGAAGATCCAGGAGCTGCAGAGCTTTATCGCCCGCTTTTCCGCGAACAAATCCAAGTCCCGCCAGGCGACGAGCCGCCGGAAGCTGCTCGACAAGCTCACGGTCGAGGAAATGCCCGCTTCCTCCCGCCGCTATCCCTGGGTCGGCTTTAAGGCGGAGCGCGAGCCGGGCAAGGACAGGCTTTTTGTCACCGAGCTGAGCAAAACCGTCGACGGCGTGAAGGTGCTCGACAGGGTCAGCTTCATCATGGGGAAGGACGACAAGATCGCGGTGATCGGCAAAAACGAGATCGCCGTTACCACGCTCTTCAAAATCCTCGCGGGCGAGCTGGAACCGGATGCGGGCGAATGCAAATGGGGCGTCTCGACTACGCAGGCCTACTTCCCGAAAGACAACAGCGCTTATTTCGACAGCTGCGGGCTCGACATCATGGATTGGATCCGCCAGTTTTCCGCCGACAAGCGCGAGAGCTACCTGCGCACCTTCCTCGGGCGCATGCTCTTTTCAAATGACGACGTTTATAAAAAGGTCGGTGTGCTCTCCGGCGGCGAGCGGGTGCGCTGTATGCTCAGCAGGATGATGCTCTCCGGCGCGAACGTGCTCCTGTTTGATCAGCCGACCAACCACCTGGACCTCGAGAGCATCGCCGCGCTGAACAACGGCATGGACGCCTTTGAATACAATATCATCTTCTCCAGCCACGACCACCAGCTCACGCAGACCGTCGCAAACCGGATCATCGAGCTGACGGAGGACGGCTGCATCGACCGGATGTGCACGTACGACGAATATATGCACATCATGGACAAGAAGGGTTGACCGCGCAAAAACGGCCGTCTGGCTGAGAATACGCAAAAAAAGGGCTTCTGCCGGCAGAAGCCCTTTTTTTGATGGAAGGAAAGCATGACGCTCCAGGTATTATAAGCACCTTTGCTTATCTTTTGGCGGATCAGGATATGATACTTATGTCCAAAAAATAGTCGAAAGACTTGCATTATAACCGCTCCGGCAGCGCCGGAGCCGGGACAGGTTCTTAAGCCTGTTCCTCTCGCATCTTGGCGAAGCACTCGCTGCAATAGACAGGCCTGTCGGACTTTGGCTCAAAAGGAACTCTGGCGTCCTTGCCGCAGGCGGCGCAGGTAGCCGTAAAATACTCGCGGGGTCCGCGGGCAACGTTCTTTCTCGAGTCACGGCAGGGCTTGCAGCGCTGCGGCTCATTCTGGAAGCCGCGCTCTGCGTAGAATTCCTGTTCACCGGCGGTAAACACGAAATCCTGTCCGCATTCCTTACACACTAATGTTTTGTCCTCGAACATTTTGAATCCTCTCTTTGAAAAAAGACTTGCCCGGAAGGGCATTTTATTGCGAACAGCTTCTAGCTGTTATCGCCGGGGTAAAGACTGCGCGCAAGCTTACGCCTAATGCGCTGGACGGCATTGTCAACGGATTTCTCCGTTTTTCCGCAGGCCTCCGCAATTTCGGAGTACGACAGGCCGCTGAGATAAAGGTGCAATATTTCAACTTCAAACCCTGACAAACACCGCGAATAGGCCTGAATGATCTCATCCGCGCTCTCCCTTGCGAGCACCTGCTCCTCGGGGGTGCGCCTATAAGCTTCGCCGTAAGCTGCCGCGCCTGACTTGCTTTCATCTGAGAGGACATCATCGAACGACACCATGTCGTTGAGCGGTTCATGCTTCTTGCGCGAGGCGCTTTTGATCGCTGAGTAAATGCGGCGCTTAACACAAATCTCCGCATAAGTTTTGAAAGAAGCGTTCATAGATATATCAAATTCTCTTATTGCGGAAATCAGGCCGAGCATCCCTTCCTGAATGAGATCCTCACTGTCCCCGCCAACAAGAAAATAGGGCCTGGAACAAGCTTTTACCAAACGCGCATAGCGCAGAGCAAGCTGCTCCTCAGCGACCCTGTCGCCAAATTTTACCATGCTCAGCAAGGCATTATCGGTAATCGTACTATATTTTTCCATATCTCAAATCCGTACACCCTGAACACGACCGATTATAGTATATATTTTACAAATAGTCAAGTAAATTCCACTTATAAATCTACATTATAAATCTACACTTTGTTTTTTTTCGACAATTCTTCAATGAAACCGGCGAGCCTTCCGGCGATCCCGTCCGCTGCTTCCTGCCGCCGGGCTTCGACCATGACCCGGATGAGCGCCTCCGTCCCCGAGGACCTGACAAGAATCCTGCCCGCGCTTCCAATAGCCGTTTCCTCCGCTTCGATAAGCGCCTGCAGCCGCGTATCGGACATAATGCGTTCTTTGGCAGGATCACCGCCCTCGATCGGAATGTTCAGCAGGACCTGAGGAAAGGCCGGAATCTCCGCCGCAAGCGCCGAGAGCTTTTGGCCGCTCGCGCTCAGAACGCCGAGGAGTCGGACTGCCGCAAGCTGGCCGTCCCCCGTCGTCGCGTGGTCGAGGAAAATCATATGGCCGGACTGCTCGCCGCCAAGGTTAAAGCCGTTTTCCAGCATCATTTCGAGGACATTCCTATCCCCTACCGCGGCGCAGTGCAGGCCGATGCCGTTTTGGGCACAGTATTCGTGAAAGCCGAGGTTTGACATAACCGTCGCTACAACGGCATTTTTGCTGAGCTTCCCTTCCGCGGCCATCGCCTTTCCGCAGATGGCCATGATCTTGTCGCCGTCTACCAGCTTGCCGTTTTCATCGACGGCAAGGCAGCGGTCGGCGTCTCCGTCGAAAGCGAGGCCAAGCTCAAAGCCCCCGGCAACAACCATCCTCCCCAAGCCCTCGATATGCGTCGAGCCGCAGCCGGCGTTGATATTGCAGCCGTCCGGGTGGTCCCGAATGATCTCAAGATCGAGCGGAAAACGCCCGAATATCTCGTCGACCGTTCGCGATGCCGCGCCGTTCGAGCAGTCGATCATCAGTCTGAGCCTGCCGACCCTGCCCTCCGAAACCGCGACGATGTGCTCGACATACCGGTCTACGTACTCGTCGCCGCGCGGGACGACCCGGCCGATATCGCCGTTGGTTCTTGCCGCGAGGGGTTTCTCGCCGTCGATCAGCGCTTCAATCCGTGCCTCAAGCTCGTCGGAGAGCTTGAAGCCCTGCGCATTGAAAAGCTTGATCCCGTTGTGCTCATAGGGGTTGTGCGAGGCCGAGATAACAAGGCCCGCGTCCGCGCCGCAGTCGGCCGTCACGAAAGCTACGGCGGGCGTCGGGACAATGCCCAGCGGCATCACGTCCGCCCCGGCGGTGCAGAGTCCCGCCGTTATCGCGGCCTCCAGCATGTCGCAGGAGATCCTTGTGTCCTTGCCGATCACAACGAGAGGCTTTTTCCCGCCCGCCGCGCTTTCAGCCAATACCATCGCCGCCGCTTGGCCGACTCTCAGGGCCAGCGCCGCGTTCAGCCCTTTGTTTACGATTCCGCGTATGCCGTCCGTTCCAAAATATTTACCCACTGCGGTTTCCCCCAAGTTTACATTTCAATTTGCTGCTGGCCGAGATATGCGATGCCGAGGTGGTCGTAAGCCTTTTTCGTGATGCAGCGGCCGCGCGGCGTGCGCGTCAGAAAGCCCTGCTGAAGCAGGTAGGGCTCGTAGACATCCTCGAGTGTGACGGCCTCCTCATTGATCGTGGCCGCCAGTGTTTCCAGGCCGACCGGCCCGCCGCCGTAAAATTCGATGATGCTGCGGAGCATGCGCCGGTCGAGCGAATCAAGCCCGAGCTTATCGACCTCGAGCCGGGTCAGAGCCGCGTCCGCGACCGCGCGGGTAATCACGCCGTCGGCGCGCACCTGTGCAAAATCCCGCACGCGGCGCAGGAGGCGGTTCGCGATCCGCGGCGTTCCGCGGCTGCGGCAGGCGATCTCCCGCGCGCCGGCCTCGTCTGTTTCTATACAGAGAATATCCGCGCTGCGCATAACAATGAGCCGAAGCTCCTCCGGCGTGTAAAGCTCGAGCCGGAGCGTGACGCCGAAGCGGTCGCGCAGGGGCGCGGTAAGCTGACCGGAGCGCGTCGTCGCGCCGATCAGGGTGAATCGCGGCAGGTCAAGCCGGATCGAGTTTGCCGACGGGCCTTTGCCAATGATGATATCGATGGCATAATCCTCCATCGCGGGGTAGAGTATTTCCTCCACCGAGCGGTTGAGCCGATGTATCTCGTCGACAAAGAGAATGTCATTTTCCTGAAGATTCGTCAGAAGCGCGGCAAGGTCGCCCGGCTTTTCGATCGTCGGGCCGGAGGTTATGCGCATGCTGACACCCATCTCGTTGGCAATGATGCCCGCGAGCGTGGTTTTTCCGAGCCCCGGGGGGCCGTGCAGAAGTACGTGGTCAAGCGGCTCCCTGCGCATTTTCGCCGCCTGAATAAAGATACTCAGATTATCCTTGACCTTGGTCTGGCCGATATATTCCCGGAGTGTCCTCGGACGCAGCGAGCCCTCGCCCGCATCCTCCGGCAGCATGGCGGCGGAGGTGATGACGCTTTCCTCCTCCGGGTTCGAATAGTTGATACTCACGCGATCGCCCCCTTATCCGGCCATCTTTTTCAGCACCTGACGAATAATACCCTCAAGCGCCGTGCTTTCAACATCGATATCCTTCATCGCAAAGGAAATTTCGCCGCTGCTGTAGCCCAGCACCGCCAGCGCGGAAATGGCGTCCGAGAGCTTCGAGCTGCCGGCGGGCGCCGACGGAAGCACCGTTCCCGACGCAAGGCCGCCGGTCTCCTTGGCTATCTTGTCTTTCAGCTCGAGTAAAATGCGCTGTGCGATTTTTTTGCCGATACCCTGCGCGGCGGTGAGCGCCTTCTCGTCGCCGCTGATGACGGCCATAGCCAGCGCCTCGGGCGAAACGGCGGAGAGCACCGACACAGCGGCCTTCGGTCCGACGCCGGAAACGTCGATCAGCATTTCGAAGCAGCGCTTTTCCTGCCTGTCAAAGAAACCAAAAAGCTCGAAAGCGCCTTCGCGTATGTATTCGTAGGTATAAAGCCTGGCCAGCTCGCCGAGCTTCAGCCGCGAAAGCGTGTTCACGCTCGCATTGAGCGCGAAGCCGACGCCCCCGCAATCGATAACCGCGAGACTCGGTTCGATCGCGGCGACCTTGCCGCTTATGTGGTAGAACAAGGATTGTCACCCCCATTTTTCGTCAGTAAAGAGGTCGCGCTTCGCGCATGGCAGATCGCGATAGCCAGCGCGTCCGCCGCATCGTCCGGCTTGGGCGGCGTCTTCATGTTCAGCAGCCTCCGCACCATATAGATCACCTGGCGCTTCTCCGCCCGGCCATACCCCACGACGGACTGTTTGACCTGAAGCGGCGTATACTCCAGTACGGGGACGCCCGCCTTCCGGCAGGCCAGCAGGAGCACGCCCCTGCCGTGCGCGACCGAGATGCCGGTCGTGATATTGGTATTGAAAAACAGCGCCTCACAGGCCGCCACGTCCGGCGAAAAGGCCTTTATCAGCTCGGTCAGGTCATCGTAGATACGATCGAGGCGGCTTGACAGGCTCGCATTCGCGGGTGTCGTGATGACGCCGCAGTTGACGAGAGACAGCTTCGACTTTTCGCTGTCGACAAGCCCGAAGCCGACCGTCGCTATACCCGGGTCTATTCCCAAAATACGCATTTTCACCTCCGGGCTGCGCTGATAAGCCACTTGAGTTTATCATAGAAGACGGATGTATTCAACGTAATTTTTCGCATACCCGATAATATTGAACTTACTAAAGCTTGCAGCTAATAGTGGTGACTTAATAGTTGGGAACGAAAGAAATAGTTAAGCATTATTAAGACGCAACCGTCCGCGCCCCTCGTCCCCAACTATCAACTATCACCTGTCAACTGTCAACTCAGAGAGAAACGCCGGGCCATGCCGCAATGGCACAGTCCGGCGCTACAATGCATCTATACCTGAACGCTGTCCGTCACTCCAGGCGCGGTTCGTCTTCCGCCGCTTCCTTCCTCCGC
>JAISDV010000141.1 GCA_031264545.1 Oscillospiraceae bacterium
GCGGAGGAAGGAAGCGGCGGAAGACGAACCGCGCCTGGAGTGACGGACAGCGTTCAGGTATAGATGCATTGTAGCGCCGGACTGTGCCATTGCGGCATGGCCCGGCGTTTCTCTCTGAGCAGTTGACAGTTGACAGGTGAAGGGCAAGTGACAGTTGAAGGGCAGTTAACAGGTGACAGGCGATAGTTGACAGTTAGGGACGAGGGGCGCGGATTGACAAAAACGCGCGGCGCCGCGGAGGGGTTTCTTATTTTTTATCATACTGATCGAAGCGCCTTTTGAGGAGGGTGCTTTTTCTGCCAAAAAAGGCGGGTCAACGCTTGCGGAAGATGGGGCTGTTGTCGAACAAACGGCTGCCTTGCGGGCAGCCGTTTCCCGTATCGGAAAGCCGCGGCCCGCCTCTGCGGACTACGGCAATGCGAGACGCCTGTTGTACGCCGCCCGAAGCGGAACGCGGGACAGGCTTTATTCGTCGATGCCCAAATCATTTTTCAGCACGGCGGCGGGCTTTACCACCGATTTGCCGTACCGCCGCTTCAGCATGTCCAGCGAACGCTCCAGCGCCTCCTGCCTGGAAGTGTCCGCCCCGTCGTCAAACAGGGTCATCTGGCCGCCGTCGCTTTCATCGGTAAGGCTGATCGCCGTGACCGTCAGCAGCCGGATCGGTTTTCCGATCTTCCACGAGCGTTCCAGGATAGCCATTGCCGTTTCAAAAATGCTCTTGGCCAGATTGGTCGGGTTTTGAAGCTGCGCCTGCCGATCGATGACCTTGAGCTCCGGGTCCTTGATGGACAGCTGCACGCCGTAGCATTTCTTTTGGTGCTTGCGCAGCCGGTAAGCCACCGACTCGGACAATACGCGCAGACCTAGCCGGACATCCTCGCGGCTCACCAGATCCCGCCGGAAGGTCATGCCGTTGCCCACCGACTTAATATCCTCCTGCTCCCCGGCGCACAGGACAGGCTCATCATCCAGCCCGTTCGCATAGCGGTAGAGCAGCAGGCCGTGTTTGCCCAGCAGCGCGTTCATGGCCTCTTCGCTCATAGCGGCGAGCTGCCCGAGGGTATAGACCCCCACGGCGTTCAGCTTTTTCTCCGTGGTCTTGCCCACAAACATCAGCGCCCGCACCGGCAGCGGATAAAGCAGCTCCCTGTAATTGTCCCGCGTGATGACGCTGGTGCCGTCCGGCTTGTTCAGGTCGCTGCCCAGCTTGGCGAACACCTTGCAAAAGCTGACGCCCACCGAGACGGTCAGCTTCAGCTCTGTCCGGATGGCATTCCGGATCTCATCCGCGACCGCGCGGCCGCCGCCGCGCGGCTTGGACGTGCCGGTAATATCCAAATAGCTCTCGTCGACGCCGGCCCGCTCCACCCGGCCGGTGAAGCGCTCATAGACGGCATTGGCAAGCTCGCAGTATTCCGCGTACAGCCGGTGATGCGGCGGCAGCAGGATCAGTCCGGGGCATTTTTGTACGGCCTGCCAGATGGGCTCGGCCGTTTTGACGCCGGCCTGTTTCGCGAGCTGGTTTTTGGCGAGGATGATGCCCCGGCGGTTCTCCGGGTCGCCGGCCACCGCCATCGGCCTGCCGAGGACTTCCGGGTGAGAAAGGCTCTCCACCGCCGCATAAAAGCCATCCATGTCGACATGAAGGATCACACGGTCTCTCATAACGTCAGCGGACGCGCATTTGCCTGCCCGGCGCACGCAAGGACAGCGCGCCGCCCGCCGCGGGCATAAACATCATAGCAAGCACCCTTATGAAACGGTGTAAGCGCCGCGGACAAGCACTGTCGCCGCGGAACCGGCCTTTACGCCGTCTCCCTGTGCGACGGCCATGCAGAGGTGGTTCGCCGCCAGCACCGCGCCGGAGGCAAGGGCCGCGCCGTCCGTCACGTCGGAAAGGCTGCCGTTTACCGTCGCCGTGCCGGAGCGGAGGATGATCTCGCTGCCCGGGCCGCCCTTGAGGGTCTGTCCGCCCGAAAGGGTAACGACGGTGAAGCCCAAGCCAGAGGACGCGGAGGAAATCTGCTGCTCCATGAGCTGCACCTTCTCGTCCAGAGCGGCGTTGAACTGAGCCTGCAGCTTTGGCGTGACCGTCTGGTCAAGATAGCTTTTGGCCACGAGTGGGTCCGCTTGCGTGCCGAAATTAGAGGCCGCGTAAGCGCCCACGCCGATGCCGGCCGCCAGGTTCAGCACCGCGGCGGCCACGGTTAACACTCTTTTTTTCTTCATAGTATGTAGCACCTCTTCCTTGCTGCCGAACAAAGCGGGCCGACAGGCGCCGACCCGCTCTTATCGCGGCAAAAGCCCTATCCCTCCAGGCCGAAGCTCACCGCTATCGCGTTATCCACTTCGTTCATAAGCGGTTCATCCAGCCTGCCCATCCGCTCGCGCAGACGGGATTTATCGATCGTTCTTATCTGTTCCAGCAGTATCACGCTGTCGCGGCTCAATCCGCAGCTCTGTCCTGAAAGCCCGATATGGGTCGGCAGTCTCGCCTTTCCCACCTGCGATGTTATGGCGGCAGCTATTACCGTCGGACTGTGTTTATTGCCCGTGTCGTTCTGGACAATGAGCACGGGGCGCATTCCGCCCTGCTCACTGCCGACGACGGGGCTGAGGTCGGCATAATAGATATCTCCACGTCTGACTGTGCTCAATACGATTCACACTCCGATGATAGATTGCCCTCTACATTCTATGTAGAAGCATACTGACATTGTTTCACTTCGGAGTGAGATTTATACATTTGCCCGACAGGATTTTCCGCGTGTTAAAGAATATACGCCCTGGGCACCCTTTTCGTCAGAGAACAGAAGATTTCATAAGAAATCGTACCCGCTTTCCGCGCAACTTCGTCCGCCGAGATGACGGCGTCCCCGTCGCGCCCGAAAATTGTGGCGACATCGCCGGCCTGAACGTCCGGCACGCCGGTCACATCCGCCATGCACATATCCATACAGATCCGCCCGATCTGCCTGCACCTTGTCCCGCGCACCAGCAGCTCCAGCTTGTTTGACAGGCACCTGTGCAGGCCGTCGGCATAGCCGATGGGCAGGACGGCGATCCGCAGGTCCCTGTCCGCCGTAAAGGTACAGCCATAGCTGACGCAGTCGCCCGCCCTGTGGCTGCTGACGGCGGCGATCCGGGACCTCAGCGCCATCGCGGGGGTGAGGCTGATCCCGCCGGTCTCCCTGCCGGGGTACACGCCGTAAAGCGCGAGACCGGGGCGGATCATGTCGAGAGACATCTGCGGATAGTTTATCACAGCTCCGCTGTTTGCGCAATGCCTGATTGCAAAATGCACACCGGAGACCTGCGTAATTGTTTCGACTGCGTCCATAAACGCATGGAACTGCATTTTTGTATAAGCGTCCTTTTCCGGCTCATCCGATGCGGCAAGGTGCGTAAAAATACCCTCCGGCTCGAGCTTCGGAAGCCTGAGCGCCCCGAGCACGCCGGAAACGCCGCCGTCCCTGACGTTGAAGCCGAGCCGGCCCATGCCGGTTTCAAGCTTGTAGTGCACCTTCAGCGTTTTCCCGAGCCGGACGGCCGCCGCGGAATACGCCCTCGCCGCCTCCGGGCTTTCGACCGTCTGCGTCAGCCCGTATTCGAAAAGCCCGGCGGCAAGGTCAAAGGGCGTAACGCCGAGAATCAGGATCGGCAGCTTGCTGCCCGCCCGCCTCAGCTCCTCCGCCTCGGCGAGACAGGCCACCGCGAGATAGTCGCATTGGAGACTTTCCAGATACCGTGCGAGCTGTACGGCGCCGTGGCCATAGGCGTCGGCCTTGACGACGCCCATGAATTTGCAGCTTGCCGGCATTTTGTCACGTATGGCGTCATAATTGCGGCCGATTTCAGACAGCCTGACCTCCGCCCACGTCCTCTTTTTATCCTCGCGCATAGTCTGACCTCTGTTATCTAATCAAATTGCGTGATATCCAGCCTGATTTCCACCCTGTCCGCGCTTCGGATATCGGCGCGGAGGGGCGTCATGTCCCCGGCAAGCTGCCAGAGAGTCATGCGCGTGCCGTCCGGCAGCTCGAGCTCGGAGACGATAAGCTCCGTCTCGTCCTTCTTCTCGCGCCAGCCGGTCTCAAAATGCCCCT
>JAISDV010000142.1 GCA_031264545.1 Oscillospiraceae bacterium
CCTGTATCTCGGGATGCTCCCGCATACCGATGATGACGGGGACCCTGCCCGCGGCTTCGGCTGCCTCGAGTATCCTGCGCGTATTCAGCACCTTCGGGCAGGTCGCGTCGACGATCTCACAGCCCCTGGCGCGGAGCGCGTCATATTCGCCCGTGGGAACGCCGTGGGAACGGATCACGACGCGGGCGCCCTCGGGAACCTCGGCTGCTGTCCGGGCAACGGAAAGGCCCTTTTTCCGGAGCTCTCCGACTGCCGCGTTGTTATGTATCAGCTCGCCCAGGCTCCAGCAGGGCTTACCGCCGGCCGCCAGCGCCCTCTCCGCGAGCCTGACCGAGCGGCTCACGCCGAAACAGAAGCCGGCGCTCTCAGAAACGATGAGCTTTTTCAACGCTTCATCTCCAGAGACAGTATTCTGTCCATCAGCTCCGCAGCCAGGGGCGCATAGTCCTTGTTCGCGGGCGTGTGCAGCTTAAAGGGCTCGCCGATGATGAGTCTTGAACAGCGGAGCGCTTTTTTTTTGGTCGTAATATAAATGGGAAGGACAGGCGCGCCGAGCTTTGCCGCGATGCGGACGGCTCCGCTTTTTGGTGCGGCTGATTCGTCCTCTGCGACCCGTGTGCCCTCGGGGAATATCATGATTTTCCGCCCGCCCTTCAGGTGTCTCACCGCTGTCCGGACCGCGCCGATATCGGGTTCGCCCCGCTCGATCGGGAAAGCGCCGAGCGCCCTCAGCAGTCCCCTGAAAGGGATAACGCGGAACAGCTCAGCCTTCGCCATGAAGTGAAGCGGGCGCCTGTGCCCGAAGGCCAGCGCGATCAGGACCGGGTCGATAAAGCTCGAATGGTTCGCGCAGACAATGGCCGGGCCGGCCGGAATGTTGCGCGTCCCGTAAAAACGGCAGGGGAACAACAGACGGACTATCGGATAAGCGATAAAAAAACAGATCGTATATACAGCATTCATCCGGGCAGCTTCTCCCCTATCAGGACGCACAGAAGCCCGAAGCTCTTCTCGATGGAATTGCCCGTCGTATCGAGGATAACCGCGTCCTTCGCCGGCCGGAGGGGCGCCGCGCTGCGCGCACTGTCGTTCTTATCGCGGTACAGGATGTCTTTCAGAACATCCTGATAGCAGGTTTCGACGCCGCGAAGCGCCAATTCGGCAAACCTGCGCCGCGCCCGTTCCTCGGGCGCGGCGGTCAAAAAGATTTTAAGATCCGCGTCGGGCAGGACGACCGTGCCGATATCCCGCCCGTCCATAATCACTGGGCCGTTTTCAGCAAAGCCGCGCTGCTTGTCCAGCAAAAAGGCTCTGACTGCCGGCATCGCCGAAATATCGGATGCGTAGAGGGATATTTCGGGCTGGCGCAGCGCTTCGGTCACGTCCCCGCCGTTGAGCAGCATGCGCTGGAGTCCATCCCCGCCGTATTTTATGGAGATATTGAGGCTGTCAAGCAGGGCTTCAACGCCCTTTTCATCCTTCGGCGCCAGTCCTGCCGAGCGCACCGCGACGCCGACCGTCCGGTATATCGCGCCCGTGTCCACATATATAAAGCCGAATTTCTCGGCGCACATTTTCGCCAGCGTGCTTTTTCCGGCGCCCGAGGGGCCGTCTATCGCAATGGAAAGATACTTACTCATCAGTTCTGCTCCTTCAAGCTGTTTTTAACGGCATGCGGCACCCTGAGCCGCGGCATAGGCCGTCGACCAGGCGATCTGGAGATTGAAGCCGCCTGTATAAGCGTCGACATCGATGATCTCACCGGCAAAATACAGACCCGAAACGATTTTCGAAGCCATCGTTTTCGGATCGATCTCCCGCGTGTCGACGCCGCCGGAGGTGATTATCGCCTCGGCAATCGGTCTTGGCCCGGAAATGCTCACGGGAAAGCCCTTGAACAGAGAAACCAGCGCGCGCCGCTGCTCCCTGGTAACGGAGTGGACCTTCGTTTCGCCGGGAATGCCGGAAAGCCTGACCAGCACAGGGATCATCGCACGGCCGGCAAGGCCGTGGAGTGCGTTGGCAAAATCCCGGTTGGCATACTTTTTGAAATCACGCCGGATCCGCTCGTCCAGGCGGCGTGCGTCCAGTCCGGGTTTGAGGTCGATGGAGAGGCGGTAGCGGTGCGCACAGAAATCCCGTATGTGAGCGCTGGCCGAGAGGACCAGCGGCCCCGATACGCCGAAATGCGTGAAGAGCAGTTCCCCAAGCTCTTCAAAAACGCGCTTGTTGTTCTCGTCATACACCCGCGCGGTGACGTTTTTCAGGGAAAAGCCCTGCATTTCCGCGCAGTAAGCGTCGTCTGAAACCAGTGGGACGAGAGATGCGCGCGGCGCGATGATGCTATGTCCGAGCCGTTCGGCAAGCCCGTAGCCCTGTCCGGTCGAGCCGGTGCCGGGGTAGCTTGCGCCGCCCGTGCACAGGATGGCAGCCCCGCATTCAATACGCGTGTCCTCCGCCTCCAGACCCGAAAGCACACCGCCCGCGGCGTTTATCGCGGTGACGCGCTTGTTCAGCAGGCGGACGCCCAGCTCGCGGCCATAGCGCTCAAGCGCGCCGGCAAGCGCATGCGCGCTGTCGCCGGCCGGGAAGACCCGGTTTCCGCGCTCGGTTTTGAGCGGCACGCCGAGACGCTCGAAAAAGGCCATCGTCTCCTGCGGCCCGAAACGGCTTACGGCGCTGTGAAGAAACCGCGCGTTGCGCGGAACGTTTTCGAGAAAGCCGCGCGTGTCGCAATTGTTGGTCAGATTGCAGCGGCCCTTGCCGGTTATCCGAAGCTTCCTGCCGAGGACCCGGTTTGGCTCGATGAGCAGCACGGCCGCCCCGCGTTCGGCAAGCATGGCCGCCGCCATCAGACCCGCGGCTCCGCCCCCGATGACCGCCGCGTCAGCCTGCGGTGTTTTCATAGACCTCGTTCTCCGACCAGACGGCTTCAAGGCGCTTGAAGGTGTCGGAAAGCGCCTCCTCAGACCGCAGACCGATCGAGACGATCAGCGCGTTTATCAGGCTCAGCGGCGCGATCAGGGAGTCGAGAAAAGAGACCATATCGCTCTTCGCGTAAAGCGTGATGTCGGAATCCGAAACCAGCGGCGAGGCTGCGCTGTCCGTCAGGCTGATGGTGGTGGCGCCGGCCGCTTTAGCGAAGCGCAGGGCCTTCACGGTTCTGCTGGAATAGCGGGGATAGCTCATCGCGATGAAAGCGTCGCCGCGCCTGATCCGGATGACCTGCTCGTAAACCTCGGTAACGGCTGTGTCGTGGAGGAGGTGGACATTGTTCCGCAGAAGGTTCAGGTAATAGCCCATAAAGCTCGAAAGAGCGGCGGAAGAACGCATTCCGACTATGTAGACGTGCTCCGCGCCGATAATGGCGTCCGCCGCGGCGTCGAAGCTTGCGGGATCCACTTCCTCCAGTGTTTTCTGGAGCTTTTCCATGTCCGCGGAAAGAACGGCTTTCAGCACGTTTGAACCGTTTATAAGCTCTTTGGCGACCGCGATCCGCTGGACCGAGGTCAAACGGTTGCGGATGATTTCCTGCAAGGCCTTTCGCATACCGGGATAGCCGTCATAGCCCAGCTCCGCCGCGAAGCGGACGACCGTCGATTCGCTCACGCCGACGGTGGCCCCCAGCCTGCCGGCGGTCATAAACGCCGCCTTATCGTAGCTTTCCTGTATATATTTTGCTATTCGCCGCTGTCCCTTCGAATAATGGCTATTGCCGTTCGCGATCACGGCAAGAACATCTTTTTCCATAAAATCGTACCCTCGTCATTTCGTTGTGCTCGCACTTAGCCACAATCATACTACAGTATCGGGAAAAAATGCAAGTGCCCGCGGCAATGAAAATCAAAACTCACGCATTTCGGCCGCTTCAGCCGGAAACGAACCGGGTTTTTTCGCGCATTTTTGCAGGCTGTCGATTTCAGCGGGTTCTAAATACCGCCATTTTCCCGAAGGGAGCGCGCCGAGCGCGAGGCTGCCCTCCGCGACTCTGCGCAGCCTCAGGACAGTCAGGCCCGCCTGTGCGCACATTTTTCTGATCTGGCGGTTCCGGCCCTCGTATATGGTTACGGAGAGGCGCGCGCCGTCCTCCGTCCTGCTCAGCAGGCGCGCCTTTGCGGGCCTGGTCCTGTATCCGTCGATTTCGAGGGGCGCGCGAAGGACCGCAAGCGCACGGGGAATATCGCCGCCCCGGACCCTCAGCTCATAGACCTTGCCGATCTCGTGGGAGGGATGCGTCAGCAGCTGGGCGAAAGCGCCGTCGTTGGTCATAATAAGAAGCCCCTCGGAGTTATAGTCGAGCCGGCCGACGGGATAGAGTCTCGCGCCGGCGTCGGCAGTAAGCTCGGAGACAGTCCGTCTTCCCCGGTCGTCCGAGACCGAGGAGAGGTAAGCGCGGGGCTTGTTGAGCATAATGTACGTCCTCCGCGCGCTTCCGCGCAGAGGCCGGTCATCCAGGGTGATCCTGTCCCTTCCGGCGTCCGCAGCCTGCCCAAGGGCGGCGGGTTCGCCGTTGACGCGTACCCTGCCGGCTGTTATGAGCCGTTCCGCGTCCCGCCTCGAGCACAGGCCGGAGGCGGCTATTATTTTTTGCAGACGTTCTCGCATATCCGCCTCCATTGCGGTATTAAATCCAAGCGCGTGCGCGCACAGTGCGCGCATGGGTCAGTCCGCCCCGCGAAAGACAAAGCCGTAACGATTGGCGATGAACCACGCGCGTTTCAGGCGCTCCCAGGCCGTGAGAGCGGCACTGTCGGCCAAAGCTACGCTCTCCGAATAGAACAGGGCAAATTCCGCGATCACCGCGTCGTTCGCCTTAATAAATACACGGCCGGCGCACGTCCCTTCCGTAACGCCCGCGTAAACGAAGCCCGGCAGCTCGAATGAGAATCCGAGCTTCGCGCCCTTTTCAACGAGAATGGGCGGATTTGCGCCCGCGGTAATGCCAATGCTGTCTTTAACGCCGGATATGACCGGCAGCTCGCAGAGGACGCCCACGGGCAGCGCTTTTCTGTATTCAAAAGCGCCGAAGCCCCAGTCGTAAAGCGCCATGTGGTCGTTCCAGTCGTCCGGGTCGGAGAGCGTGACGCAAATCAGGCGCAGGCCGTTACGCTCCGCGCAGGAGACGAGGCTCCTGCCGGCCGCCGTCGTATACCCGGTCTTGACGCCCAGCGCCCCCTCACAGTTCCAGAGCAGCTTGTTGTGGTTCGTCAGTGTCTGTCCGCCCACCGTGCGGTTTTTTGTCCCCGCGATCTCCGCGAACAGTTCATACCGCATGGCTTCCTGTGTTATAAGCGCAAGGTCCTCAGCCGAGGAATAGTGCCCTTCCGCGTCGAGTCCGTGCGGATTCTTGAAGGACGAGTTGGTGAGGCCCATTTCGCGGGCCTTTGCGTTCATCATATCGGCGAAACCGGCGATGCTGCCGCCGCAGTGGCAGGCCAGCGCCGTCGCCGCGTCGTTGCCGGAGACGAGCAGCATACCGTAGAGCAGGTCCCGCACCGTATAGGTCTCCCCCGCTTCCAGATACATCGAAGAGCCCTCAGCGCCCGTATATTCGGGGAGGATTTCGACTTCCTCGTCCGGGTCGCAGCGCGCGATGACGACGAGCGCCGTCATGATCTTGGTCGTACTGGCGATCAGCAGCTGTGTGTCCGCGTTTTCCGCATAGAGGATCTGCCCGGTATCCGCATGCATAAGGACGGCTGCCCGCGCGCTGTTCGTCGGCGCGGCGGCGGC
>JAISDV010000171.1 GCA_031264545.1 Oscillospiraceae bacterium
CAGCTTAATCCCATACAAAAAGCCTCGAAACGGGGAATTAACCGCAGAACAAAGGGTTTTTAACAGCATATTATCAAAGTTCAGAATAACGATTGAGCATGTTAATCGCCGTATAAAACTCTTCAAGATTTTGCAAATACTCTATCGTAATAAACAGCGTAAGCATTTCCTCCGCGTCTCGCTTATTTGTGGTTTCTATAACTTCGATTCTCAGTTTTAGGACAGAGCTATTTTATTGTAGGAGGGATTTTCATGTTGGAATTCCTGAAGAGCGAAGCGAACAAAACCTATACGGAGAACGGCGCCGTTACATACGCGACCACATATTCCGATTGCCTCGATCTTTTCGCAACGATCGGCGCGCTGCGCCGCGAGAGCGACAATGAGCTTATCTGCCGTTTCACGCGGGCCTATGCGGAAAATCCCGATTGCGCCATGAAAACGCTGTTCTTTGCCCGTGATGTGCGAGGCGGTTTGGGTGAGAGACGGGTGTTCCGTACCATCCTGCGCTGGCTTGCCGAGAATAAGGCGGACTCGGTTATAAAAAACATCTCCTTTGTCGCTGAATTCGGACGCTTCGACGATCTGCTGACGCTGCTTGGCACGCCCTGTGAAAAGTCTGCGCTCGGTTACATAAAGACTCAGCTGGAAAATGACCTCGCGGCGCTTGAGGATAACGGCGCGGTATCGCTGCTGGCAAAATGGCTGCCCTCTGTCAACACCACCAGTGCCGAGACGGTAAAAAACGCCAAGCTGATCGCCCGCCGTCTTGGAATGACGGATGCGGCCTACCGCAAGATGCTGTCCCGTCTGCGCGGGCATATCCGCATTATCGAAAACAATCTGCGGGAACGGGACTACAGCTTCGATTACGCCAAACAGCCCTCCAAGGCCATGTACAAATACCGCAAGGCTTTTTTGCGAAACGATGGAGAGCGGTACCGCGCTTTCATGGAGAAGGTATCCTCCGGGGAAGTGAAGCTTCATATCGGGACGCTGACGCCTTATGAGATCATCGCGCCGTTTTTCAAGGAGACTGTCCCGGAAGACCAGCGCAGGAGCATCGACGTCACATGGAACGCTCAGGAAGATTTCACAGACGGTGAGAACGCGCTGGTCGTCGTCGACGGTTCCGGCTCCATGTACTGCGGCGGGGATCCTCTGCCTGCGGCGGTGGCGCTGTCGCTGGGAGTCTATTTCGCCGAACGCAGCACCGGCGCGTTTCGAAATCATTTTATCACTTTTTCGGAGAAGCCTCAGCTTGTGGAGATCAAAGGCAGAGACATTCTGGACAAAATCCGTTACTGCCATGATTTCAATGAAGTGGCCAATACCAGCATCCAGAAGGTATATGAGCTTATCTTAAGCACCGCGGTCAAAAACCGTGTGCCGCAGAGCGAACTGCCATCCACCCTATACTTCATCTCTGATATGGAGTTTGACTGCTGCACCGCCGACGCAGGGCTCACGAACTTTGAATACGCCAAACAGCTCTTCGCCCGGCATGGCTACGTGCTTCCCGGAATCGTATTCTGGAATGTTGCCAGCCGCAGCCGGCAGCAGCCCGTCACGCAAAACGCGCAGGGCGTGGCGCTGGTATCGGGCTGCACGCCGCGCGTCTTTGCCATGCTTGCCTCCGGCACGCTGTCCCCCTATGCCTGCATGATGGAGGTGCTGGGGAGCGAGCGTTATGTGAAGATCGTTGCCTGATACTGGGAACTATACCATTTTTCATGACAGAAGTATGGCGCTTGGGATATGCCGCTGCTATGCGCAGCCCATCTGTCCTGCATGCGCCATGCTTCGCCATATCTGAGGAGAGAACATCATGATACCTGTACAGGGCCTTTATAACACGGCTGTCTGCTACTGCAAAGAATTAGAAAAAGTGGCCGAGGGACAGATCAAAGCCGTTTGTGATCAACCGGCCTTTGCAGAATGCAAAATTTGCATCATGCCGGACGTCCACGCCGGCATGGGCTGCACCATTGGCACAACCATGACGCTCACCGATAAGGTGGTGCCCGGCATGGTCGGCGTCGACATCGGCTGCGGGATGGAAACCGTCCAAATTGCAGAGACGGAAATTGATTTTGAAAAGCTTGATACGCTGATCCGGGCAGAAATTCCCTGCGGCCGCGAAATACGAGTCATCCGCCACCCGCTGAACGAGGAAATTGACCTGACCGGGCTTCGCTGCGCCGTGTACGTCAATCTGGAGCGCGCCCGGCGCAGCATCGGTACGCTGGGCGGCGGCAACCATTTTATAGAGGTCGGCCGCGGCTCGGATGGAACACTCTATCTGGTCGTACACTCCGGCAGCCGCCATATAGGCAACGAGGTGGCCAAGTACTACCAGGACGAGGGGTTTCGTGCGCTCTGCGGCAGCGCTCGCTTTCAGATTGATGAAACGATCGCGCGTATGAGGGCCGAGGGTAATACCAAGGAAATCCATAAAACCGTTAAACAGCTGAAAGCGCGCCGTGCCATGCTGACGCCGATGCCCAAGGATTTGGCATATGTGGAAGGCCCGCTGTTCGACGACTATATCCGCGATATGAAACTTATCCAGCGGTTCGCCATTTTGAACCGCAAGGCGATGACGGATGTCATCCTGGGCGGCATGGGATTGACCCCCGTCGCGGAATTTACGACCATACACAATTACATCGACACGGACGCAATGATCCTCCGCAAGGGCGCGGTGTCCGCGAAAAAGGGAGAAAAACTGCTGATTCCCATCAACATGCGCGACGGCAGCCTGATTTGCGTCGGGAAAGGAAACGAGGACTGGAACTGTTCCGCGCCTCACGGGGCCGGCCGGCTCATGAGCCGAAGAGATGCTTTCGACCGCCTTTCCATGGAAGAATACAAGGCGGAGATGACCGGCGTCTATACGAGCTGCGTCGTTCCGGCCACGCTGGACGAGTCGCCTATGGCCTATAAGAGCATGGATGAGATCGTGGCGCAAATTTCCCCAACGGCTGAAATTGTTGAGCGCATCAAGCCCGTATATAACTTCAAGGCCACAGAGTAAAGAACAAAAGAAAATACCGTGATGGGACTGATTCTATACGCGAACAGGGCGCTGAACATACCGGGATAAACCGGGTTACGAGGTTGTTTGCTTAACGACCGGTATCGTCTCCATGTTCATTCCTTCCGCATAAGGGAAACCTCTCAAACAAGATGTCGCGCGATAATTTTACGGAGCGGGAAGCGCAGGAGAGTAAAGCTTCTTCCGGCGGCGGGGAATTGAGCATAAGCGAGCGACTATTCGGAAGCTGATATTCGAAAGTGACGGCCATCCAATGATTCGGGCGGCGTGCTTTCGTTAGCATTTTCGTTAGCGTTTTCATTATAAAATAATGCTAACGGCGGTGGTAAATCTGCCAATGGCGTATGAATAATTTAGAGCGGTCAAAACCCGCAAACCATTGAGAATACAGGAAACCCCCGTAGTTTCAAGGACTACGGGGGTTCTGTTTTGTGGCGGAGAAGCGGGGATTTGAACCCCGGCGACGCTATAAACGCCCTACTCCCTTAGCAGGGGAGCCCCTTCGGCCTCTTGGGTACTTCTCCATATCGAAAGAAATCCGCTATATATGCACCGGGCTCCAATTTCCGCATCGAAGCTTCTTTGAGAATGGCGGAGAGAGAGGGATTCGAACCCCCGGTGCTTTCGCACAACGGTTTTCAAGACCGTCACCATCGACCACTCGGACATCTCTCCGTTTCGGCCGCTTTGGTATAATAACACAATATCTCAGCACTGTCAACTGATTTGAACAGCGCATTTGCCATACTCCGGTGTCCGGTTTTTTTGCGCTGAAAAGTGCCCTTGAATTGTTAAAGCCTTTGGGATATAATAAAAAATAGTTTCTATGAAACTATTTTTTACGCGCATGTGTGCACTGTGTGCGCACGCGCTTGAATTTAATGCCGCGGCGCGGAATGCGCCGCATGGCAGTTTTTCTGGTTTGCCTGCGACACACCAGAAAAATAGTTTCTATGAAACTATTTTTTACGCGCATGTGTGCACTGCGCGCGCACGCGCTTGGCTTTAATGCCGGTACGGAAATCGGCGCTTTCACGCGCGGCCGGTAAAGAGAATTTTCCCAAAGGATCAGGATTTATGCGCGGCAATTTATTCATTAAAGGCGCGAGAGAAAACAACCTCAAAAATATCGACCTCGAAATCCCCCGCGACAGCCTGGTGGTATTTACGGGGCTGTCCGGCAGCGGCAAGTCGTCTCTTGCCTTCGATACCATCTATGCCGAGGGGCAGCGCCGCTATGTCGAGTCGCTTTCGAGCTATGCGCGCCAGTTTCTCGGCCAGATGGAAAAGCCGGATGTGGACTACATCGAGGGACTTTCTCCGGCCATCTCCATAGATCAGAAGACGACCTCCAAAAACCCGCGCTCGACGGTCGGCACGGTCACGGAGATCTATGATTACCTGCGCCTTTTGTGGGCGCGTATCGGCGTGCCCCACTGCCCCAAGTGCGGCAAGGAGATCAGGCAACAGACGATCGACCAGATCATCGATCAGATCCTGCTTTTGCCGGAGGGCACGCGGATCCAGATACTCGCGCCCGTCGTCCGCGCCCGCAAGGGCGAATACCAGAAGGTGTTCGAGGATGCGCGCAAAAGCGGCTATGTCCGCGTCAGGGTCGACGGCAGTATCTACGACCTCAGCGAGCCGATAGGCCTTGAGAAAAACAAAAAGCATACGATTGAAATTGTGGTGGACAGGCTCTCGGTCAGACCTGACGCCGCCCGGCGCCTGACGGATTCCGTCGAAACCGCGGCGGCGCTGGCCGGCGGGATCATCACGATCGATATTCCGGACGCGGGCAGGGAGCTGCTCTTTTCGCAGAACTATGCCTGCGAGGACTGCGGCGTTTCCATCGAGGAGCTGACCCCGCGCATGTTCTCGTTCAACAACCCCTACGGCGCCTGCCCGACCTGCGGCGGCCTGGGCGTCCAGCTGCTCGCCAAGCCGGATATGATTATCCCGAACTCCGCGCTCTCGATCATGGATGGCGGCATTTCCGCCAGCGGCTGGGGCAACGTCCGGAATGACGGTATTTCGCGCATGTATTTCGAAGCGCTGGCAAAAAAGTACAAATTCTCGCTCAGCGAGCCGATCAGGCAGCTCTCGCCGGCGGTCATAGACGTAATCCTCTACGGCACGAAGGGCGAGAAGCTGACGCTCTATTACGACCAGCCGCGCGGCAAGGGCACGCTCAGCCAGCCCTTCGAGGGTATCGCCAATAATATCGAGCGGCGCTATCACGAGACGCAGAGCCCGGCGATGCGCAGCGAGCTGATGCAGTGCATGGGCGAATTCGACTGCCCGGACTGCCACGGCCTGCGCCTGAAGCCCGAGGTGCTTGCCGTCACGGTCGGCGGGATACGTATTACCGATTTCACTGCGCTGTCCGTCACGGACGCAATCAAATTCACGGACACGCTCGAGTTGTCGTCGCGCGACGCGATGATTGCCGACAGGATACTCAAGGAGATACGTCAGCGCCTCGGCTTTCTGCGGAGCGTCGGCCTTCAGTATCTCACGCTGTCGCGGCCGTCCGGCAGTCTTTCCGGCGGCGAGAGCCAGCGTATCCGGCTTGCGACCCAGATCGGCTCTTCACTGATGGGGGTGCTCTACATTCTGGACGAGCCGAGTATCGGACTGCACCAGAAGGACAACGAAAAACTCATCAAAACGCTCAAGGACCTGCGCGATCTCGGCAACACGCTCATTGTCGTCGAGCATGACGAAGATACCATGCGCGCGGCCGACTGTATCGTAGACATCGGTCCCGGTGCGGGCGTCCACGGCGGCGAAGTGGTCTGCGTGGGTTCGATGGCCGATATCTGCGCCTGCGAGGACTCGATCACCGGCCAGTATCTGAGCGGAAAAAAGAAGATCCCCATACCGCGGGAACGCCGGAGGGGCAGCGGCCGCAGCCTCATTATCCGCGGTGCGCGGGAGAATAACCTCAAGAACATCGACGTCGGGATTCCGCTGGGCGTGCTGACCTGCGTCACCGGCGTTTCCGGCAGCGGGAAATCCTCGCTCATTAACGAGGTGCTTTACAAGCATCTCGCCGCGGAATTAAACCGCGCAAAGACCAGGGCCGGAAAGCACGACCGCATAGAAGGGCTTGAATTTCTCGACAAGGTCATCAATATCGACCAGAGCCCGATCGGCAGAACGCCGCGCTCAAACCCGGCGACCTATACCGGCGTTTTCAGCGACATCCGCGCGCTTTTCGCCTCCACACAGGACGCGAAGCTGCGCGGCTACAGCGCGGGGCGCTTTTCTTTCAACGTCCGCGGCGGCCGCTGCGAGGCCTGCGCGGGCGACGGCCTGCTCAAGATTGAAATGCACTTTCTCCCGGACATTTATGTCCCCTGCGAGGTCTGCAAGGGCAAGCGCTATAACCGGGAAACGCTGGAGGTGCGCTACAAAGGCAAAAACATCTCCGAGGTGCTCGACATGACCGTGGAGGAGAGCGTGAGCTTCTTTGAGAACCTGCCCAAAATCAGGGAACAGCTTCAAACGCTCTGCGAGGTCGGGCTGGGCTATATCCGGCTCGGACAGTCCTCGACCACGCTTTCGGGCGGCGAGGCGCAGCGCGTCAAGCTCGCCACGGAGCTGTGCAAAAGAAGTACCGGCTCGACCGTGTATATTCTGGACGAGCCGACGACCGGCCTGCACGTCGCGGACGTGCACAAGCTCATCGAGGTGCTCGGAAGGCTCGTTGAGGCGGGCAATACCGTCATCGTTATCGAGCACAACCTGGATGTGATCAAGACCGCGGACCACATCATCGACCTCGGGCCGGAGGGCGGAGACCTGGGCGGAGAGGTGATCTTCACCGGAACGCCGGAGGCTTGCGCGGCCTGCGAAGCCAGCTACACGGGCCAGTTCCTGAAGCTGCGCAGTTAGCGGCTAAAAATCCGCGTCACAAAGCCGCCGCCTTTCCCGTACTATGGGTCAGGAGGGGTGCGCTTATGGAACTGATCGAAATAGCCGCCGCGTTCATGCTGTCGCTGTCGTTCATTCTTTTCCTGTGGATGCTGAAAGGGTTTCTGCTCAGGCCCGCAGCCCGCGGGAGCGGAAATCAGGTTACGGTCGTCGTCAGAACGGACGGCGAGGCGGAGGAAATCGACCGGGTGCTCGCCGGACTGTGCTGGCTTCGGGACGACGGGCTGCTCAAAGCCGACATCATCGTTGTCGGCGAAGGTATGGACGCCTTTACCGAGGCAAGTCTGGGCGCGCTTATGCGCAGGGAACCGGCAATTTCCGTTTGCGGGCCGGAAGCGCTTGCCGATTACATTTTACGGAGTACGGCGGATGGAACAGAAGGAAAACTTTATAGAGATACCGGGGACGGTTACGGCGATTCTGTTCCAAAATGAGGAAAACGGCTATACCGTCATCAAGATGGAGACGCAGGACGGCGGAGCGCTGGTCGTTGTCGGCTGCCTGCCCTATGTCTGCCCCGGCGAGCAGCTTGTCGTCACCGGCGCGTTCGTTAAGCACACCGTCCACGGCGAGCAGTTCAAGGCCGAATGGGCCGAACGCACCATGCCGGAGGGGGCCAAGGCAATTTTCGATTTTCTCGCCTCGGGCGTGCTGAAAGGGGTCGGACCCGCGACGGCGACGCTCATTGTCTCCGAATTCGGGGCGGATGCGCTGAAGGTGCTCGAAAACGAACCGGAGAAGCTTACGCATATCCGCGGGATCAGCCGGCGGAAAGCGCAGGAGCTTTCGGAGGCGTACCGCAGGCAGGCCGGGATCCGGCGGCTGCTGGATTTTCTCAGCGGCTACGGCATCAGACCGCCGGTCGCGGTCAGGCTTTACCGCAGCTTTGGTGAACGGGCGCGCGCGCTGGTCGAGGAAAACCCGTATATCATCGCGGGGGAACGCATCGGCGCGAGCTTTGCCGAGGCGGACGCTTTCGCGCTCAGTCTGGGCTTCGAGGGCGACTGCGCCGAGCGCGTAGCCGCCGCCGCGCTTTATGAGCTTTGGCACAACTCCCGAAACGGGCACAGCTTTATTCCCGCCGACAAGCTCGTTTCCGCGACGGCGCAGCTGATCGAGGTCGGCGCGGAGGCCGTTGAGGAAGCGCTGGTGGTGCTCGCCGACAGCGGCGAAATCGTGCGTGTGGTGATCGCGGAACGGGAAGCCTGCTATCTGGCTTCTTTTTATGAGGCGGAGCTTTATACGGCCTTGAGGATTCGGGAAATGGCTTTGGCAGGGCCCGAGCCCCGGGAGGATATCGAGCCGCTGATCGAAGGGATCAAGCGTGAGCAGGCGGTGGAATATGCCGCGCTCCAGCGGCATGCGCTGAGGATCGCGGATGCCAGCCGCATCATGGTGCTGACGGGCGGCCCCGGTACGGGAAAGACGACGACCGTCCGCGCGATCGTCTCGCTTTTTGACAAGCTTGGACTGAGGACCCTGCTCACCGCGCCGACCGGACGCGCGGCAAAGCGTATGAGCGAGCTGGCGGGCAGGGAGGCCTCGACCGTGCACAGGCTGCTGGAGGCGGGCTTTTCGCCGGAGGGCGACACGCTCGTGTTCAAAAGAAACGCGCGCGACCCGCTCACCTGCGATGCGGTCATCCTTGACGAGTGCTCGATGGTGGATATTTTTCTCATGGCCGCGCTGCTCCGCGCCATGCCGCCGAAATGCAGGCTGGTCATGGTGGGGGACGCCGACCAGCTGCCGAGCGTCGGGCCGGGGAACGTCTTTCTGGACATTATCCGCAGCGGTCTCGTCGAGACGGTGCGGCTGACGGAGATTTTCCGCCAGGGCGCGGAGAGCCGGATCGTCGCGGGCGCGCATATGATCAACAGAGGCGACTACCCCGATCTGAGAACGAACGCGGCCGGCGGCGACTTTTTTTTCCTGCGCAGGCCGGAGGCCTCCGCGTGCGCCGCAACGGTGATCGAGCTCTGCACCCGCAGGCTGCCGGAAAAAATGGGTATCCCGGCGGCGGACATCCAGGTACTCAGCCCCACGCGACGCGGCGAAACCGGAACGCGGCGCCTGAACGCGCGGCTTCAAAACGCCTTAAACCCGGCGTCGCCGGGAAAAAAAGAGAAAAAATACGGTGAAATTGTCTTCCGCGAGGGAGACAGGGTGATGCAGATCCGAAATAATTATGATATAATATGGACAAGTATCGGCGAGCGCCCCGGGCACGGCACGGGTATCTTCAACGGCGACATCGGCGCGGTCACGGCGATCGACACTGAGAACGAATCGATGACCGTCCTCTTTGACGACCGGCTCGCGGCCTACGGCTTCGACATGCTGCCCGAGCTGGAGCACGCCTTTGCCATGACCGTCCACAAATCCCAGGGCAGCGAATTCCGGGCTGTTATTTTCGCGGCGCTGGAGGGCCCTCCGCAGCTGATGTGCCGGAGCGTTCTGTATACGGCGGTGACGCGGGCGAAGGAGCTGCTCATTCTCGTCGGCGGCGATACGGCGGTTTTGAATATGATCGATAACCACAGAGTGACAAGAAGATACAGCGGGCTTCGCGCCAGACTTGCGGATCAGCCTCCGGCGTTTTGAAAGGACGGTTAAACCATGGGTATTCTTGCGGGACTTCTGGATCTTTTATATCCGCCGCGCTGCGCTTTTTGCAGGCGAGTCCTCAAAGCGGGAGAGAGCGGGATGTGTGCGGCCTGCGCCGCGGCGCTTGCCCGTCCGAAGGGCGGCGGCGCGCAGACCGGCGACTTTTTTTCCGTCTGCGTATCTCCGCTCTATTATGAGGATACGGCGCGAAATGCCATCCTGCGTTTCAAGTTCAGCGACGCGACGGGTTACGCCGCCGTATTCGGCGGGCTGATTGCCGACTGCATTTCGGCAAATCTCGCAGGGCGTTACGATTTGATCACCTGGGTTCCGCTCAGCGGAAAGCGTCTTAAAAAACGCGGCTACGACCAGGCGATGCTGCTGGCCATGGCGGCCGCGCTCAAGCTCGACGACGTTGCGGTGGAGCTGCTCCGGAAGCATAAGGACGTTCCCGCACAGTCGGGCGCCGGCTCGGCGGAAAAGCGCCGGGCGAACATCAGCGGAGTCTATGCCGCCGCGGACGAGGAGCTGGTCCGCGGAAAGCGCGTCCTGCTGATCGACGACATCATCACAACGGGGGCGACGCTTTCGGAATGCGCGAAAACCCTGAAAAGCGCCGGGGCGGCGGAAGTTCTTTGCTGCGCGCTCGCCAGGCTCCGGGAATAAAACGCCGCGGCTTTGCCTATGATGCCTATAAAAGGTTTCCTCAGAGACAGTCGCTCCGGAGACCTTCGTTTACACGCTCTGCGAAAGGATAGGACAAGACATGGTCTTTTTTGAACGCGATATCGCCATTGACCTCGGAACCTCAAGCCTCATCGTCTATGTCAGCGGAAAGGGGATAACGCTTCGTGAGCCGACGATCGTCGCGGTGGACAAGCATTCAGGACGTCTCCTTAAGGTCGGGGAAGACGCGCAGAAAATGCTCGGCAGGACCCCAGCGAACATCGTCGCCATCCATCCCATCATCAACGGCGTCGTTTCCGATTACGATATGACCGTCAGGATGCTCAAGGAATTGATTCAGCGCATCACCTCCTTCAGTCTGTTCAAGCCTCGTCTCGTTATCTGCGTGCCGGGGAGCATAACGGGCGTTGAGGAGCGCGCGACGATCGACGCGGGCATCGAAGCGGGTGCGCGCAAGGTCTATCTGCTGGAGTCCTCCGTCGCCTCGGCGCTGGGCGCGGGCGCGGACATTTCCAGGCCCGACGGCTATATGGTGCTCGATATCGGCGGCGGCACGACGGAGGTCGGCGTCGTCTCCCTCGGCGGCGTGGTGGAAAGCGAATCGATCAAAACGGCGGGCAATGCCTTTGACGAGGCCCTGGTCAAATACATACGCCGCAAGCATAACCTCCTGATCGGCCTGAAAACGGCTGAGGAGCTGAAGATCCGGATAGGCAGCGCCTGCCCCGTTTCCGGGCCCGAGGGCGAGGAGGTCAAGGGACGCTGCCTGATGACCGGGCTTCCGCGCTCGGTGACAGTGGATACGAACGACATTGCCGAGGCGCTCACGGAGCCGCTTACCGTGATACTCGACGCGGTCCAGATGGTGCTCGAGCGTACGCCGCCGGAGCTGGTGGCTGATATTTCGCGCAATGGCATTATCATCTGCGGCGGCGGCTGCCTGATCCCGGGCTTGGACAAGATCATTTCCGCCAAAACGGGTATCTCCGTCAATCCCGTGGACGATCCCGTTACCTGCACGGCCTACGGCGCGGGCAAAAGGCTCGGCAGCCTCTCGGACATGGAGGAGGGCATGATCAATCTCGCCAGGAAGCGCCTGATGAAGTAAGAACCAGTATACACAATATGGAACGGACCCGCACCCGGAAAATTTTCGGGTGCGGGCCGTTTTATCAGACCGGAATATACGGGATGACCGTACTGCGGTGCGCGGTGCCTGCGGTTTACCGGCCGGTCACGCGTCACACGCTTCGATCTTGAATATGACCGGGCGGACGCCGTCGGTACAGCACAATATCTGCAAACCCTCCTGCCTGTTCCATGGCGTCATGGATGCCCCGGCGGACAGGGCGCTTACGCCTCTGTAAATATCGATCCAGGCCCAGGGGCAAAAGCCCGGCGGCATCTCGGCCGAGCCGCGGTAAATAAACGTATCGCCCGTGTTCAAAAGCGGGCACGGCCCTACCGACCGGCCTTCCGTTAAATAGGCGTCCGCAAGCTCAGGATAAAACGCGCGCTCGAGTACGGTGATTTTAACGCTTTTCATAGGCGTATCCTCCGAGACCCTTGTTTCATGCAGCCCGCCGCGGCCGCTCAGCTGTCCCGCCGCCCACGTTTGGACTGAAGCCAGGTGACTACGTCGGCATAGACCTCGTCCCTGTTCAGCTCGTTGAGCAGCTCGTGGCGCGCGCCGTGATAGAGCTTGAGCGTCACGTCCGCCAGCCCGGCCTTCAGAAAGCCGTTGTAGGCGCGCAGGACGCCCTTGCCGTATTCGCCGACGGGGTCGTCGTCTCCGGAAATGAAATAAATGGGGAGCTCCTTGTTCATCCGGCCGAGATTCTTTGGGCTGGATATGTATTTGATGCCCGTCAGCATGTCGCGGAAAAGCCCGGCGGAGGCGGCAAAGCCGCAGTCCGGGTCTTCGATATAGCTGTCGACGACCGCCGTGTCGCGCGTCAGCCAGTCAAATTCCGTGCGGTTCGGCTTGCAGCGGCTGTTATAGCCCCGGAAGGACAGGCCGTTTATAAGCGGACTCTTGTGCGAAGCGCCGTGCTTTTTTATCACGGAATTCGCCGCGGCTAGGCCGGTTTTCAAAAGCAGCTTGCTCTGCTGGCCTGTTCCGCAGAGAATCACGCCGTCCGGGCCGTCATGATAACGAATGATATAGGTACGCGCCAGAAAGCTGCCCATGGAATGTCCGAAAAGGAAGACCGGGAGACTGAAATATTGCTCCCGCAGCCGTTCGTAGAGCTTGCGCATATCGCCGACAACCAGCTCCCAGCCGCCGTGTTCACCGAAAAAGCCTTGTTTTTCCGGGTCTGAAACGCTCTTTCCGTGGCCGAGATGATCCCCACCGGCGACGACAAAGCCGTGTGAGGCCAGGAATCGGGCAAATTCGTCATATCTGCTGATGTGCTCCGAAACCCCGTGACTGATCTGGACGATGCCGGTCGGAGCCGTGTCGGGCAGCCATTCGCGAACATAGATCGTGCTTTTGCAATCGCAGGAGCTGAAGCTGAACTCATTAAGAATGGGCATCGGAACAATCCTCCCCTGCCAGCGAAAAACTGACATCAATTGTAATTATATTTAACTATTGTTAATTATTTTATCGTGCACAGCGGTATAAGTCAAGCCGGAAACGCCCTTTTTGTCAGGAATAGCGGCTAAAGTGAAGGATTTACAGGGTCAAAAATACTTTGAATAAAAAAATTTTGAAATGACCCAACATTTTTGCGTACTTGATCGTATTACGAACAAGAGGAGGTTTTAACGGATGATTGAACCTTTGCCGGCGCGCGGCGAGGACAGACCGGAAAAATCCTTTGAGGAAATTTACAGGCAGCACTTTGCTATGGTATATCGGGTCTGTTTTTCATATATGAAAAATGCGGCGGACGCCGAGGATGCCGCGGCGGATGCGTTCTTAAAGCTGCTGAAAAACGGCAGGGTCTTTCAAAGCGCCGAGCATGAAAAGGCGTGGCTTTTGCGGACGGCGATCAACACGTGCAAAGATTACCTCAAGCATTGGCGGCGCAGCTGCGCAGATATAGCCGATTACGAAAACCTGCAAAGCGCCTCTTCGTTCCATATCGATGAAACCTTAAAGGCTGTTATGGAACTGCCCGCGCACTGCAAAGCCGTGATTTATCTCTATTATTACGAAGGGTACACAACAGAAGAGATCGCGGGCCTGTTAAAAAAACCGCACGCGACGATTCGCTATCACCTGCGCGAAGCGAGAAATCTATTGAGAGGAGTTTTAGAAAATGAAGAACCGTAAAATCATCCGTGCTTTTGATGCCATTCAGCCGGATAAAGCGCTTGAAGCGCGCGTGTTAAATAAGATCCTGCAAAAGCGGCGGCGGAAACGCCCTGTACTGAAGACGGCGGTGTCACTGGCGACAGCGGCCGTAATATGCCTGGCGATGTTCGGCGCCCCGCTTTTGACCCCCCGGGCGGATAACGCATTCTCGATAAAAGCCTATGCTATGGAGCAGCAAACCGACGGCTCGGTTGCGCTGCGCGAGGTCGATCTCATTAACCTGCCGCATGTCTGGAGCGCTTATATCGACGACGAAAATATCTATCTGAATGTCAGATTAAAATGTGAGGGCGAGAACATAAAAAGTGTGGATTTTTTCACAGACGACGCCTTTTTTGCCAAACAATATATCAAAATGAAAAATGGGAAAATCGTTACCGGGAACGTTTCCATGCTCTATGTGGGTGAAAGCCAGACCCTTGCCATGTATGGCACAGACTTTGAAATCGTCGGCAACACCCTCACGCTTGATCAGGATACCATGACGGACGATCTGCTGTTGTTCTTAGGTACAGAGAATATCGAAGGGCTGGTTCCGTCCGCAATGACCGTCCATGCCGCTGTGACATTTGATGACGGCGAAACGCGGGAGGAAACGCTGGTGCTCGACTTTACAGATGAGGGCGTCGGAATAAAAAGCCCCGCGCAATGATCGCATTATGGCGGTATCGGAGAAAGGGTTTCGCACAATTGCGGCATGGTGTGTTGGCGCGTCCATGGCTTAAAACAGCCGCGGACTTAACCATAAATTGATTATAAAAGACAGGAGGTGATAAAATGCTTAAGAAAAAGATGGTGATCGGTATTGCGCTTGTGTGTATGCTGGTCCTTGGGGCCGTATCGGCGTCGGCGTCGGCCGGGGCGATCGGCTTTCGGCGTCTGACGCCCGACGAGTATGAGGCGATTGGCGGACAGCTTGTTACGCCCGAGGAGTATGAAGCTATTCAAAACGGCGAAGTAAGGCTCGACGACGGCGTTCCCCGCCTTTGGAGCAATCCGGACGCGGCCGAAGAAGTCGGCATCAGCGTGCACTAAGCGCAGCAAAAATCCATTCGCCCTGCTTGCAGACTGTAAGCAGGGCGAGACCTTTTCAAGGCCCTGGGAGCCTGTTTTCACGGGCGCGCTCTAAACGGGCAGCTCGATGACCTGAAGGCCCTTTCGGATCGCGTAGAGCAGCGTGCGCATGGTTCCGCCCGGCCGGCCGGAATAAGCCGCGATCAGGACCGAAGCGTTGTCGACCATATAGCGGTTCCGGCGCATCAGGCAGTCCGGCGTGTAGTCCTTCTGCACGAGCGTGTGATAATCGCAGTCCGCGAGGAGGCGGGCGTGGCGCGCCTTCAGCGGAGGCGCCCAACTCGAAGCCTGCCCTTCCCAGGGAACCGCGGCCTCCAGCGTAATTTCGCCGTGCTCCGCGCGAAGCGCCAGCACCGCCTCGCCGAAATACATG
>JAISDV010000180.1 GCA_031264545.1 Oscillospiraceae bacterium
CTCCCTCCGGCGCGGTCTGTTCCGCGCCGTCAGGTATGTTCATTGCTGTTTCTGCCATGTGATTCTTTACCTTCCTTTTACGTTTTGGGGATTGAAAAAAGGACCTAACCTTTCGGTTAAGCCCTCTTATTACAGCCTTTTCCTCCTTTGCGCCCGCTATCTATATAGCAACGCCGCCCGATCTTGTCCTTTGACCAAGCGGCGCTTGTTTATAGGTTGGCTCTTTGTTTCCCTTTGTTTTTCGGTCCTTTTTGGCTGTTGTACGTTGTCTTGTAAGGCAAACAATCTTTGAGGTTAATATCCTTCGGTTATACGCATCAACCCAACGCGTTGCGAAAATTTTCGCAGCGTACTTCGCCTCGTACTTCGTATCAAAGATTTCTCCATTTAAAAACTCATCTCTCATCTGTGTCGCTGTAAATTCACTTCCATTATCGCTGCGAATATACGCAGGACAGCCGCGTGTCCTCCTCAAAGGGTTAATCAACACTTAGTACGAACGTGTTATCATGCCGCTCGTAAACAGATCTCACCCTGTCCGCATTATAGTGCACAATAGACAAAGCATCAAGCGAAATCCTGTGTGATACAAACGTTTATTTTTTCGCGGACGCACTTTATAATTAAACTGGAACTGTGCGGCGGGGCGCCGTATGAGAACATGAAACAGGGCAAGCGTGCTGATGAATCAGAAAGAGGTAACAACATGTATGAAAAGCTGTTTTCAGAGGGCGGCATAGGCAAGCTCAGGCTTAAAAACCGGCTGGTCATGTCGCCCATGGGCATTGGGCTGGCCGAGCTTGACGGCAGCCCGTCTGAGGCGATGATCGCTTTTTACGAGGCCCGCGCGAAAGGTGGGGCCGGGCTGATCATCCCCGAGATCACGCGCATCAACGACGACCACGGCGTGGGGCTCCTGCGCCAGCTCTCCGTGACGAAGGACAGGCATATCGCGCCGCTGTCCAGGCTGGCGGAGGCCGTCCACAGGTACGGGGCCAAAATCTTCATCCAGCTGCATCATCCGGGGCGCGAGACGGTCTCGAGCCTGATCGGCGGCCAGCCTGTCGTCGCGCCCTCCGCCATCATGTGCAAAAAGACGCGGCAGGAAACGCGGGCACTCGAAAACGCCGAGGTCAAGGCGCTTGTCCGGCAGTTTGCCGACGGCGCGCTCCGCGTTAAAAAAGCCGGCTGCGACGGCGTGGAGCTGCACGCCGCGCACGGCTATCTGCTCAACCAATTTTTAAGCCCTTATACCAACAAGCGCACCGACGAATACGGCGGCAGCTTCGAGAATCGCCTGCGCTTCACCGCTGAGATCATCGCGGGCATCCGTGAAAAATGCGGGCCGGATTTTCCGATTTGCGTGCGCCTTTCGGTCGAGGAATTCCTGGACAAAACCGGCGTGACCGAGGACTATATCCATATCCAGGACGGCGTAAAGATCGCCATGGCGCTTGAGAAGCTCGGCATCGACGTTATTAACGTCAGCTGCGGCATTTATGAGACGGGCACCGTCTGCGTCGAGCCGATCTCTTTTCCGCCGGGCTGGCGGCGCGGCCTGATCAAAGCCGTCAAGGAGCATGTGGGCATTCCGGTCATCGGCAACTCCGCTTTCCGGGAGCCGCAGCTCGCGGAAACGTTCCTCGCGGACGGCGTTGAGGATTTTGTCGGCCTGGGCAGAGCCTGGCTCGCCGATGAGGACTGGGGCAGGAAGGTCTTGGAGGGCCGGGAGAAGGCGCTGAGAAAATGCATCTCCTGTATGCGCTGCTTTGAGAGCCTCGAGGCATACAACGCCGCCGGCCTACCCGCCGAGTGCGCGGTCAATCCCCGCTGCGCGCGCGAGTTGCAATACGGCGAAGCCTCCTCCGATGTCGCGGGACATCGCGCGGTCGTCGTAGGCGGCGGTCCCGCCGGTCTCAGCGCCGCGAAAACGCTGGCCGAGCGCGGCGTGAAAACGACGCTCTTCGAAAGGTCCGCCACCCTCGGCGGGCTTATCAGGCTCGGGAAAGCGCCGCCGCACAAGGACAATATCCGGTGGCTGACCGAATACTATGAGGACGCTTTCACGCGCCTTGACGTGGATGTCCGCCTCGGTACGGAGGCGACGCCCGAGCTGGTCTGCGGCATAAAGCCGGACGCAGTCGTTATCGCGACGGGCGGAACGGCGGTCGTTCCCGAGCTTCCGGGTACGCGCGGCGGGAACGTCTACGGCGTCGAGGACGTACTCAGCGGGAAATCGGGCCTGAAGGACAAGCGTCTCGTCCTCGTCGGTGCGGGCATGACGGGTATTGAAACCGCCGAATATCTCTGCGCGGCGGGGAATAAGGTCACCATTGTCGATATGCAGGGCAAGGTCGCGCCGGACGGCAACGACACGATCGTCGCCGACGTTATGGGACGGCTCAAGGGTTACGGCGTAAGCTTTCTGCTGGAACACCTGCTCAAGGAAATCAAGCCCGACGGCGTGCTTCTCGAGGAAAAGGCGACGGGCGAGGCCAAGACCGTTCCGGCGGACGCCGTAGTGCTCAGCCTGGGCATGCGTCCGGACAGGGCGCTGGCCGACGCGCTGAAGGAAAAGGGCTGTCAGGTACATGTGATCGGCGACGCGCGGAAGATCGGAAAGATTGCGGCGGCGACGCGCGGCGGTTTTGAGACCGGCAGAAAGCTTTTTGCTCAAACCGAAAAAGCGCCGAGCTTCATTTCTTCGATGCAGGATATGCAGAGCTTTGCCAAGCTTTCGCTCATGGGCGAGCAGGAGGGCGTTTATATGGCCTTCATGACCGACCCCACGGTGCTGAGAAGGCTCGTTCCGCGCCCGCTGAGGCCCTATCCGATGCCGGTGGCGACGCTCTCGGTCTGCCACGTCAACAGGCCCTCGTTCGCAGACCCATACTATGAGGCGATACTTTCGATCCTTGTGACCTACGGCATGGAGCTGGGGCTCTATCCGATCTCCCTGCTGCTGGGCGGACCGGGTTCGGAGATGGCGACCCATTTCGGCCGGGATATGGGCTATATGCCGAAGAAGCTCGGCGCGGAGTTCGACATGCGCCGGGACGGCGACGCGATCAGCGTCAAGGTCGCCCGCAAGGGAACGACGGTCGTCGACGCCAAGCTCGTCCTCGGCGAATACAACAGCCCGCTGACGGATATTGTTTTTCAATTCCCCAGTACCGGGACAAAAAGCGAGGGCAGCGGCTTCTTCTTCGACTTTTCCTTCTCTCGCGATGAGGCGGGGCGGCCCGCGCTCACAAACGGCGCGCTGTACCAGAACGTCTGTGAATATGACTATAAAGCCTGGGAGCCGGGCTTCGCGAGCCTGAAGCTCCAATCCGGCCGGGACGACCCCTGGGCGGAGCTTCCGGTCAGCACGATGATCGGCGGGGCCTACGCCAGAAACGACCTGCTGCTCAAGGGCATGAAGCTCGCCGAACCGCTCGAGGCACAGCAGCTGCTGCCTTATCTGCTTTCCGCCAGATATGACCGCACGGCCTTCATGGAAACGGGCGGGGTCTGATACCGTAATAAATATACTGCCGCTCGCGCAGGATCCTGCCACCGACTGTGTCGTCGAGATACGCGCCGCTTTTTCGGAAACCGTATTTCTCATAAAAGTGCACGGCGCGGAGATTCTCCTCCAGTACCCAGAGAAAAATGTCCTTATAGCCCAGATCGGACAGCCCCGCGAGTGCGGCATTCAAGAGCTTTGTTCCATATCCTCTGCCGAAATATTCGGGCAGCAGATAGAGGGAAACAAGCTCTCCGTATCCGCGCAGAG
>JAISDV010000205.1 GCA_031264545.1 Oscillospiraceae bacterium
AAAGGTGCCCAGCATATCCTTCAAAGTATACGCGGCCGAGGCCGGAAACTATTATTTCAGTTTCTTCTCCAATACGCCGAACGAAAACTCGGACTCTTTCCACGTCGTCATCAACGGGAGCTACCAATTCGTCACCCAGTGCGTCGGCGCAAAGTGGACCTATGCCCCAACACCCGTGGCGCTGGCCGCGGGGGAGAATATCCTCACCATCTACGCCCGTGAGTCCGGTATGCTGCTGCGCCAGTTCATGTTCTCCAAGGCGCAGCCCAACAACCTCAGCGGCTGGCAGGCGGCGAGCGTATTGGCGGAGCCTGACAGCGAACCGTAAAACCGCAAAAGCCGTTTACCGCCGTACCGGCAAGCACACCCATTAAACAAGCCGCAAGCCCGGAGCGTCTGCTCCGGGCTTGTGCCTTGCCAGTCTGCTGCCAAGGCCTTTATACAAAGTCTTTATGAAATATATGCCTTGTTAATTCGTACGGCTTCATGTATAATCAGAAGCTGTACGAATCAGCTTTGCAGGGAGAAAAAATGACGGAAACAGAATTCAAAAGCCGATTTTTAAAGGCACGGAAAACGCTCATTGCGCGCGATTTTTCAAAGCTCAACGATATGCAGCGGCAGGCGGTGCTGGCGACTGAGGGACCGCTCCTGCTTCTTGCGGGCGCGGGCAGCGGGAAAACGACGGTGCTGATCAACCGCATTGCGAACCTGCTGCGTTACGGCCGGGCATCCGACAGCGAGGCGCTGCCCCCGAATGCCGACGAGGCGGCGCTCGCGCTGCTGGAAGGGGCCGCGGCCGATCAAAGCTTTTCCGAAATGGAGCAGGCCTGGCGTCTCGCGGCGCTCGAGCCCTGCGAACCCTGGCGCATCATCGCCATCACCTTTACGAACAAGGCCGCTGAGGAATTGAAAACACGGCTTGCGAGTATGCTCGGCCCGGACGCGCAGGACATTTGGGCGCAGACCTTCCATTCGGCCTGTGTGCGCATCCTGCGCAGGCACGCGGACAGGCTCGGCTATCCGGGCAGCTTCACCATTTACGACACGGCGGACAGCGTATCCGTGCTCAAGCATATCATCAGGGACCTTAATATCGACGAAAAGACCTTCCCGCCCAAGACCCTGCTCGGCTACGTCAGCAGGGCGAAGGACGATCTGCTCACGCCGGCGCTTTTCCTGGCGCGGGCGGAGGCGGCAGGGGACATCCGGCGCCAAAAAATCGGCGAGGTCTACGCCGCCTATGCAAAAAGGCTCAAAGAGGCCGGGGCGATGGACTTTGACGACCTGATCTATAATACGGTGCTGCTGCTTGAGAATTTCGAGGATGTACGCGCGCATTATCAGCGCCGCTTTAAATATGTGCTGATCGACGAGTATCAGGACACGAACAAGCTCCAATACCGCCTCGCCGCGGCGCTTGCGGGTGAAAACGGCAACATCTGCGTCGTCGGGGACGACGACCAGAGCATTTACAAGTTCCGCGGCGCGACGATCGAAAACATTCTGAGCTTTGAGGCGCAGTTCAAAAATGCCCGGGTCATCCGGCTGGAACAGAATTACCGCTCGACAGGCAATATCCTGGGCGCGGCGAATGCCGTTATCAGGAACAACACCGCGCGCAAGGACAAGGCGCTTTGGACAGATAAGCGCCCGGGCGACAAGCTGACGCTTTACATCGCGCAGAATGAGAGCGATGAGGCGCAGTATGTCGCCGGACAGCTCATGAAGAGCTTTTCCGACGGGGAAAGCTGGCGGGACAGCGCCGTGCTTTACCGCATGAACGCTCAGACAAACAGGCTGGAATACGCGTTTAAACGCAGCGGGATACCCTACCGCATCATCGGCGGCACACGTTTTTTCGACAGGCTGGAGATCAAGGACCTGCTCTCCTATCTTTGGGTGATCCTGAATCCTGAGGATGATTACCGCCTGCTGCGGATCATCAACAGCCCGCCGCGCGGGATCGGCGATAAAACCATCGAGACGGCTCAGGCCATCGCCGCGGCCGAAGGGCAGCCGCTCTTTGCGGTTATCAAAAACGCGGACAGGTACCAGGAGCTGGCAAGAAGCGCCGTGCGCCTACGCGAGTTTGCGAAGCTTGTGGACGAGCTGCGTGCCTTGGCGGAGCGCCTGCCGCTTGACGCGCTCTACGACGAGGTCGTCGATAAATCCGGCTATGTGCGGGCGCTCGAGCAGAAGCCGTCCGACGAAAATAACGCGCGTATTGAGAACATCGGCGAGCTCAAATCCAACATTATCGCCTATATCCGGGAAACGGGCGATTCGCAGCTTGCCGGTTTCCTTGACGAGGTAGCCCTCTATACCGATATCGACAATTTTGACGCCGGAAGCAGCAGCGTCGTGATGATGACGATGCATTCGGCAAAGGGGCTCGAGTTCGATGACGTGTATATCGTCGGCGTTGAGGAGGGTATTTTCCCGGGCATACGCTGCATCGGCGAGCCGGAAGAGATGGAGGAGGAGCGCAGGCTTTGCTACGTCGGCATCACGCGGGCAAGGAAAAAGCTGACCCTGATCTGCGCGCGCCAGCGGATGCTTTTTGGCCGGACCAACGCGAACAGCCCTTCGCGCTTTGTGGAAGAGATTCCGGAAGAATTTATCGAGAGAACCGCGTCTCCGGCGAACGACGCCTTCAGCCCGGGCGGGCTGCGCGCCGGGTACGGCCCGTACTCCGGCACGGCCGGAAGGACCGGCGCCGCGGAAAAACAAAAGCCGAATTATCTCGGCCAAAAACCGCAGGATGCGCCGGCGGCGGCTGATTACCGTGTCGGCGATGAGATCGTCCACACCGCCTTCGGCGAGGGCGAGATCGTTGCAATGACGCCGATGGGCGGAGACTATTTTATCGAGATTCGCTTCGGGGAGCAGAACAGGAAATTCATGCTGCGGGCGGCGGCGGTGTATATGAGAAAAAACGACCGGAAAGGATAAAGCTTCATGCCACTGGACAGCAAAAAAAAATTCGCGGTATTGGGACGGCTGTCGCTCGTCGTGACGACCCTGATCTGGGGGACCTCCTTTGTGGTTTTAAAAAACACCCTCGCCCTCGTTCCCACGCTCTACATCATGGCCATTCGCTTCAGCGGCGCCGCGGCGCTCCTTGCGCTCGTGTTTGTCCGGGAGCTTCGCAAAACGGACAGGCGGTATATCATAAACGGCATCGTGCTGGGAATTCTGCTCTTTCTCGGCTACACGGTGCAGACCTACGGGCTTTATTACACGACGCCGAGCAAAAACGCTTTTTTGACGGCGTCCTACTGTGTGCTGGTGCCCTTTGTGATCTGGGCGTTCTATAAAAAGCGGCCGGACAGGTATCATCTGATCTCTGCGGCGATATGCCTTGCCGGCGTCGGCTTCGTCTCGCTGAAAGGCGGCTGGACGGTCGAATTCGGCGATATCCTCACGCTCTGCTGCGGCGTATTCTATGCCGTCCACATCGTGCTGACCGCGAAATACGTGCAGGGCAGGAGCGTTCCGCTGCTGACGATGATCCAGTTTGCGACGGCGGGAATTCTCGCGTGGGCCTTCGCTCTGCTTACGGGGCCGCTTCCCGCCCTCGGCGCGGGAAATATCGTCTGGAGCCTTGCTTATCTCTCCGTGATGTGCACGGGCCTGTGCTTTCTCTGCCAGACCTTCGGGCAGAAGCACACGCCCGCGGCCGCAGCGGCGATTATCCTCTCGCTTGAATCCGTTTTCGGGTCGGCTTTTTCGGTGCTCTTCGGTCAGGAGACGCTGACCGGCAGGCTCTATGCCGGCTTCGCCCTCATTTTCGCGGCTGTGCTGATCAGTGAAACAAAGCTGTCCTTTCTGAAAAAGAAACCCGCCGCGGCTCCGGCCGGGACTATAAGCGAATGAAATGCGCACGCGCGCTGTTTGTGCGCCGTTACTGGCACACCGACAGCCTGGAGGAAATCGCCGCCGACCTCGGCATGTCCGTCAGCCAAGCCAAATCCATACTCTTTCGGATGCGGAAGAACCTGAAAATTCCTCTTGAGCGGGAGGGCGTTATCGTATGAACGGTAAAGACTTATACAGAGCGGCCGGCGGCATTGACGAGAAGCTTATAAAGGACGCCGACGCGGCTAAAGGCAATAAGCCTGCGCGGGTGGTGACATCCGTCCTATGGCAGAAACGGCTTATACCCGCGGCGGCATGTCTGCTACTTGCGGCGGGCGTATTTTTCGGATATAAAACGCT
>JAISDV010000019.1 GCA_031264545.1 Oscillospiraceae bacterium
GGAAAAAGCCCCCGCCATATTTTTTGTTCAGCGCGTCGATGGCGCTTCTGGCCGCGTTAATGGCCGCGCCGTCGCGCGCGCTTTTTTCGGTTTTTGAATCCGGCAGGTCGGCGAGCAAGCCGAAAAGCAGCCTGTCTCCGCAGTCGCGGCTGGCCAGCCGGTATTCCTCGAGCCTGCGCGCAAGCGCCGCGCCGCTGTCCGCACCGGCGAGCAGGGCTGAGATGACGCAGACCGTCCTGCCGGAGGGCGGAACACCGGCCGCCAGCGCCATACGCGGGATATGCGCCGGAGGTGTGAGGGTGAGCAGCAGCTCGTCGGTAAGGGTTTTGACAAGCTCCGACAGCGGCAGAAGCACAAGAAGGCCGGCGAGAGCGTTCTTAAAGGCGATACCGACGCTCAGCGACAGCAACAGCGTGACGAGCACGTTTACGGAAATGTATCCCGAGCCGCTGTGCAGGTGTTTTTTATCGCCCATCGGACGGATAAACAGCCAATAGCCGACATGCCGGGCCTCGCTCTCGGCGCTTTGTGCCAGGTCGAGTATATGCCGGGCTATGCGGTGCTCGCTGATCCGATAGAGCCGCGCGAGCATTTCGACACGCTTTTTATAGCTGGCGCGCGTTTTTTCCGACATGTCGGAATAGACCCCGGCCGGATCCTGACGCAGGCACTGCTCCGTCCGGTCGACCCGTTCGAGTATCCCGGAAAAATCGCGGGTCGAAAGCGCGCGAAGCGTTGAGAACAGCCTGTCAGCGGATGAAGACGCGGCCTCGCCGTCGGCTTTGGAGGCATAGAGCGCGGCCAGCTCCGAGATAGCCGCCGCTTTCAGCAGAGGCAGGAAATATGTCAGCTCGCGCCGGCTGAGGACATAAGCCTGCTGACAGCCGTCCAGAAAAAGCGCCGCCCGCTCCGGCGTCACGCGGCCGCCGCCCGAGCGCACAAGAGCGGCACAGAGGGAAAAGAGCGCGGCGGAGCCGCCGGCTGCGGGAAAACCGCCGGAAGCGCGCAGCGCCTCAACGGAAATCAAACCCTCGCGCTGGACGAGGTAATAGTTGTCAAGCAGCCATTCCGCAAAGGCCGGAACGGTCTCACCCGAAGCATATCCCGACGCCAGAAGCACCCGGCGCTCATGAAGGAAACGCATGTCTTCTATCAGGCCTTTTGAGACTGAGCCTCCGCGGACACGTCCGCTTATGCTGAGCGCCCTTGCGAGGTCCTCGCCGTATTGAGGAAGCCCGGAGTCGTCGATCTGCGGTACTGTGCCGTCACAAGTCATTTATTCGGCCTCTCTTCCTGCCTTGTTTCGCAAGCAAAAGTTTTCCACGGTTCCGGTTAAAATATTCCGTATGTGTAAAGTAAAAATACTTGACAACACTGTAAAAGGCGTATAGTATACATGACAGCGGTTGGGTCCCCGGTTGGAGCTTTTGATACGAAAGGCGGTCATGATATGGGCGAGAAAACGCTTATGATGACCATGCTGCTCGATTTTTACGGCGAGCTGCTGACGCCGAGGCAGAGAAGCTGCTTTTCGATGCATTACAATGAGGATTTATCCCTCGCCGAGATTGCGGAGCTGATGCAGATTTCGCGTCAGGGTGTGCGCGACCTGATCGTGCGCGCCGAGGCGACGCTTACGGAGACCGAGGAAAAAATCGGGCTTGTCAAGCGCTTTTCAGAGCGGAAGCGTGCCCTTGACAATATGGAAGCACAGCTTAAAAAGCTCATGCTTTCAGCGGAAGGCGAGGTCCGCGCCCTTGCGGAGGCGGTGCTTTCCGAGCTTGGAAGCGTTCGGGACTGAGCACCGGATAAGGAGCAGCTATGGCGTTTGAGAGCCTATCCGAAAAATTATCGGCGGCGTTTAAGAAGCTTCGCGGCAAGGGCCGCCTTTCCGAAGCGGACATCAGGGATGCCATGCGCGAGGTGCGTCTTGCGCTTTTGGAGGCCGACGTCAGCTATAAGGTTGTCAGGGACTTTGTCAAAAAGGTCAGCGAACGCGCGGTGGGGCGCGATGTGCTCGAGAGCCTGACGCCTGCGCAGATGGTCATTAAGATTGTCAGCGACGAGCTGACCCGGCTCATGGGCAGTGAGAACGTCAGGCTCAATATCTCGTCGAAATCGCCGAGTGTCGTTATGCTCGTCGGTCTTCAGGGCGCGGGAAAAACGACCAACGGCGCAAAGCTCGCCGGGCTGATGCGCAAAAGTGGCAAGCGCCCGCTTCTGGTCGCCTGCGATGTTTACCGTCCCGCGGCGATCAAGCAGCTTGAAACCGTCGGCGCTCAGCTCGAGGTTCCGGTTTTCCAGATGGGGCAGGCAAATCCCGTGGATATCGCCAAAGCCGGCATCGAACACGCGAGACGCGGCGGCAGCGACCTTGTTTTCCTCGATACGGCAGGCCGCCTGCACGTTGATGAGACACTGATGGACGAGCTGAGGAAGATCAAAGCGGCCGCGGAGCCCGCCGAGATCCTGCTCGTGGTCGATGCCATGACCGGGCAGGACGCGGTCAACGCCGCCGCCGCCTTTGATGAGGCGATCGGAATAACGGGTATAATGCTTACAAAGCTCGACGGCGACGCCAGGGGCGGCGCGGCTCTCTCAGTCCGCGCGGTGACGGGCAAGCCGATCAAATATGCCGGCATCGGCGAAAAGCTCGACAATATCGAGCCGTTCCACCCCGCGCGCATGGCTTCGCGCATCCTGGGTATGGGCGACGTGCTCACCCTGATCGAAAAGGCGGAGCAGAGCTTCGACGAGAAAAAGGCCATGCAAATAGCGGAAAGACTCCGGAAAAACCGGTTTACCTTCACCGATTATCTCGACCAGCTCGACCAGCTCAAGTCCATGGGCAATCTCAGGGATATCGCCGCGATGCTTCCGGGAATGGATTCAAAAATGCTCAAGGACGCCGTTATCGACGAAAAGCAGTTTTCGCGGCTCGAGGCGATCATTCGATCTATGACCCTGGCCGAGCGCGAAAATCCTCAACTGCTTAACGGCAGCCGGAAAAAGCGCATTGCCGCTGGCAGCGGAACGACCGTCGTGGATGTCAACCGCCTGATCAAACAGTTTGATATGATGAAAACCATGACCAGACAGATGTCCGGCGTGGGGAGAAAGTCCAGGCATACGGGCTTCGGCTTGGGCGGCGGCAAAGGCCTGCCGTTCAAACTTTAGAGCCTGAATTTATAGTACTTGCTGCCGCCTTTCGGCGTTTGCATACGAGATATCGGATTTGGAGGTGAATATCAATGGTCAAAATCAGGCTCCGCAGAATGGGTGCGAAGAAAAATCCCTTCTACAGAATCGTAGTGGCTGATTCCCACGCCCCGCGTGACGGAAAGTTCATCGAGGAGATCGGCACCTATGATCCGCTCTCCGCTCCCTCGGGAATCAAGGTCGACGGTGACCGCGCCAAGTACTGGATCGCCAACGGCGCCCAGCCTACCGAGACCGTCAGGGCTCTGCTCAAAAAGTCAGAGGTGCTTTAAGGAGATTACGCGAGCATGAAAGAACTCTTAACCTACATCGCAAAAAGCCTCGTGGATAATCCCGGCGAGGTCACAGTTACCGAGAGGGAAACCGAAGGGGAAACTGTTTTTGAGGTTCGCGTTGCGGAAGGCGACATGGGCAAAATCATCGGCCGCCAGGGCAGGATCGTTAAGGAGATCCGCATCCTGATGCGCGCGGTTGCTCAGAGACAGGGTAAAAGCGTATCTGTGGAAATCATGGATTGACGCCGCTGAGGGGGGCTTGGAACAGCTCCCCTCAGACGCTTTCTGTGGTTTTCCGATATCATGGTCTGATGCAGATTTCTATCCTGATTGGAGAATTTTTTGTGAAAAAATATCTTGAAGCAGGAAAAATTGTCAATACACACGGTATCAGGGGCGAACTGCGGATACAGCCCTGGGCCGACAGCCCGGAGTTTTTGAAGGGCTTCAGATATCTGTATATCGACGAAAAACCCTTTGAGCTTCTCGCGGCAAGGGCACACAAGAGCTTCCTGATTGTGCAGTTCAAGGACGTGGCCGACGTCAGTGCCGCGATGGTGCTGAAAAACAAGGTTGTTTCGATCGACCGGGCGGAAGCAAAGCTCCCGAAGGGCGGCTTTTTCATTCAGGACCTTATCGGCGCCTCGGTTGTGGACGGGACCGGAAAAGAGCTGGGCAGGCTCGACGACGTGCTTGAGCTGCCCGCGAACAGGGTCTATGTCGTAAAGGGCGAACGGGAAATCCTGATTCCCGCCGTACCGGAATTTATCTTGAAAACAGATGTGGACGCAGGGCTGGTTACCGTCCGCCTGATCGACGGAATGTGAACCGGAGCCGCTTTCAGGAGGGCCTTCGATGGACGAGAATTTAAATTTGCGGAACGACGCGCGCGCAGGGGTGCCGGAAAAGCCTCTCATGCGTATTGATATATTGACGCTTTTCCCCGATTCGATACGCACCGTTCTGAGTACGAGTATTTTGGGACGCGCGGCGGAAAAGGATATTATTGAAATTAATTGTATCCAAATAAGAGATTTCACAGAGAACAAACAAGGACAAGTGGACGATTACTCCTACGGCGGGGGCTGGGGTTGCGTCATGATGGCCCAGCCGCTGAAATCTTGTCTGGACTTTGTACTGGAATGCGCGGGCGAAAGGCATACCCGCGTCATCTATCTGTCGCCTCAGGGGAAGCCTTTCGACCAGGCGGAGGCGAGACGCCTTAAAAGCGGCTATGACCACCTTGTGCTCGTCTGCGGACATTATGAGGGCGTGGACGAACGCTTCATCGAAACCTGTGCCGATGAGGAGATCTCAATCGGTGATTTTGTGCTCACCGGCGGCGAGATCCCGGCGATGGCGCTGGCGGACAGCGTTTGCCGGATGGTTCCGGGCGTGCTTTCGGATGAGGAATGCTTCACCGGAGAGAGCCATTGGGACGGACTTCTGGAATATCCGCAATATACGCGGCCGGAGCAGTGGGCGGGGCGCTTTGTCCCTGAAATTCTCCTCAGCGGCCACCACGCGAATGTGGCGAAGTGGCGGCGCAAGCAGTCGATCCTCCGCACAAAAAAGCGTCGGCCGGACCTGTACGCAAAATTGGTTTTCACGGAAAAGTCTGATAAAAAACTCCTGGCGGAGATAGAGAGCGAGGAAATCTCGGCGCGGGAGCGGGGTCTGGAGGGACAGGCGTGATTCTGGGCTATGATAAAGGCGCGTCGGCCGTAAAGCTTGTCGCGATCGACGGGGACACGGTTCTGCTGGAAAAGTGTGTAGTGGGCAGCGTGCCTGGCACAGAGGCGCTGCTCTCCGATTTTCTCACGGAAAACGGCATTGGGGAAGAGCAGATCAGCCTGATCGGTACAACGGGCGTCGGGGCGGAAAACTGCCGTTTTGGGCGTTTTACCGCTAAGGTGCGGATCATTCCCGAGATCGAGGCGACGGGTGCGGGCGGCTTGTGGCTCTCCGGGCTGGATGAATCGGTCATCGTGAGCATCGGTACGGGAACCGCGATCATCCTGGCAAAAAACGGACGCTTTACGCACATCGGCGGCTCCGGTGTCGGCAGCGGGACCTTGCGCGGACTTGCGAAAAAAATGTTCGGCATCACCGACCTCCGGGCCTTTTTTGCCCTTGCCGAAAAGGGAGATCGGCTGACTGTCGATATAACAATAGGCGATTTGTTCTCTGGAACGGATACTCTGCCGCTCAACTTGACGGCATCGAACCTCGCTAAGGCGAGCGAGGGCGCAACGGAGGCGGATTGGGCGCGCGCGCTTGTCAACACCGTGATGGAGGTATCCGGTTCCCATGCCGCGCTGGCCTGCCGCGGCTTCGGCGTGACGAACGTCGTCATTACGGGCGGCATTTCACAGACGGCGGCGGCCAAGGCCGTCTACGACAATTTTTCCAGGCTGTATCAGCTCAATTACAGCATTCCCGGGCATTCGGGCTATGCGACCGCGATCGGCGCGGCGCGGAGGGCAGGGTATGGAATTTAGACCCGCGGAGCTTACCGACCTTGGCCGGATCATGGAGATTGTCGGGGACGCGCAGCGCTTTCTGAGAGAAAGCGGCGTCGACCAGTGGCAGGACGGGTATCCGGCAAGAACGCTGCTGGCTGAGGATATTGAAAAACGCGCCTGCCATGTCTGTGCACTCGCGGGCAGGGCCGCCGGTCTGGTCTCGCTTTTTTTTCAGCATGAGGACTGCTATGACTATGTTGAAAATGGGAAATGGTTGACCGGAAACGCGCGGTACGCCGCCTTTCACAGAATCGCCGTTCATTCTGAATATCGCAGAAAGGGAATCGCATCGCACTTGATGTCGTATCTGGAGAATCTAACGAAGGAAAGAGGCTTTTCAAGCCTGCGAGGCGATACGCATCGCGATAACAGGGTCATGCGCGGGATGCTTGAAAAGCACGGCTTTGTCCCTTGCGGAATCATCTATCTGGACGAGCCGAGAGGCTTGCACAATGCGCGTGTCTGTTACGAAAAACGCCTGTGAAAGGGCGGTGCCATGAACCTCTGTGATATCGAACAGATCAGAGCGCTTTTGTCGGGCTGCGGCTTTCGCTTTTCCCGATCCATGGGCCAGAATTTTTTGACCGCCGCCTGGGTCCCGGAGCGCATAGCCGCGGAAGCGGGGCTCGACGGTGGGACGGGCGTTCTGGAGGTCGGCCCCGGCATCGGCTGCCTGACGGTGCAGCTGTCGAGGCTTGCGGGAAGGGTCGTTTCCGTCGAGCTGGACAGGACGCTCGGGCCGGTGTTGGCGCAGACGCTTTCGGACTGCGGGAACACGCAGGTCGTCTTCGGAGACGTGCTCAAGCTCGACCTCAAGAAGCTCGTAAGCGAGCGGCTTGCGGGATTCAGGGCAGTCGTCTGCGCGAACCTGCCTTATAATATCACAAGCCCGCTCATATCCGCTTTTATTGAAGCCGGGTGCTTCGAAACGATGACGCTCATGGTTCAGCGCGAGGTCGCGCGCAGGATCTGCGCGCGTGCGGGCGCTTCAGATTACGGCGCGTTTTCTGTCTATATCGGCTGGCATACCGAGCCGGAGATTCTTTTCGACGTTTCGCCGGAGTGCTTCATGCCGCGCCCGAAGGTCTGGTCGAGCGTTGTCAGGCTGGATATGCGGAAGGCGCCGCCTGTTCGGGTGCGGGACGAAAAACTCTTTTTTGCGCTTGTGAAGGCAGCTTTCGGCCAGCGGAGAAAGACCTTGGTCAATGCGCTGTCATCCGGTCTGCCGGGCTATTCCAAGGAGAGGCTGGCCGAGGCCGCTGCCGCTTGCGGCCTTGACGCGCTTGTCCGCGGGGAAACGCTCGGTATCGAGACCTTCGCGGCGCTTTCGGACGCGCTTGCGCGGTCCTGAAAAATACGGGGGGACCGGCGCGGGGAAAAAGACGCGCTTCCGTATATAGTCGATTGCAAATCCTGATTTTAGTGGTATACTGATTTAAACCGCGAAGAACGCAGCCGCTGCGGACGGTACGCCAACACGGTTTTTATTCGCCGGGACAGGGAAAGGGACGCCAGATATATTATGAACGCCAAAACGGTTAAAAGTAAAATCGTCGTCAAGGTCGGTACCTCAACGCTCACGCACACGGGCGGCAAGCTCAATTTCCGCAGCTTCGACGCGCTTGCGCGGGTGCTTTCGGATCTACAGAACAGTGGGCACGAGATCATCCTCGTGTCCTCGGGCGCGATTGCCGTCGGTGCGGGAAAGCTCAGGATGGAGACGCGCCCGACGGCGCTTTGCCAAAAGCAGGCGGCCGCCGCGGTCGGACAGTGCGAGCTGATGCACCTCTATGATAAATTTTTCAGCGAATACGGCAAGATTGTGGCGCAGATACTCCTGACGGGCGAGGATGTCGACAGCCCGGAGAAAAAACAGAACCTCATCAATACCTTTGATTCGCTGCTCGAGCTCGGGATAATCCCGATCGTCAACGAAAACGACTCAGTCAGCTATGCCGAGATCGAAGCGCTTCACGAGGAGCAGGGAGGCTACAAGGTTTTTGGGGACAA
>JAISDV010000026.1 GCA_031264545.1 Oscillospiraceae bacterium
GCCCATGATCTCGGCGATCTTGTCGTTTGCCGCCGCGTAGCCGATGCGCCAGCCCGTCATGGCGTAGGTCTTGGAAACGCCGTTGATTAGAATGGTGATATCCTTGATCTCTTCGCCTAATGACGCAAAACTCACAAATTTCCGGTTGTCATAGACCAGCCGATAACATATTTCGTCCGCGATCACATAGATCCCGTTTTCCACGCAGATATGGGCGAGGGCGGCGAGTTCGTCTTTATTATACAGTATTCCTGTCGGATTGGAAGGGTTTGTGAGAATAAGAGCCTTCGTTTTGGGAGTGACGGCTATGCGGAGCTTCTCTTCCGTGAGTTTGAAATGCTCGCTTTCCGGGCAATCGATGATGACCGGTACGCCGCCAACCATCTTAATGAGCTTGCAAAAGCTTATCCAATGAGGCGCCGGCAAAATGATCTCGTCGCCGGGGTTGACGAGGGTTCGCAGCGCGACGTAGACGTTGTGCCTGGCCCCACTCGCCACCACGATCTGGCCAGGCTTATAGGACACACGCCGCAGTCGGCTTGCAGTCGGGCACAGACAGCCTTCCGCAGGCCCTCCGTGCCACTCACTTGCGTGTAGCGGGTAAAGTTGTTCTCGATGGCCTGGATACCGGCCTTCTTGACGTTTGCGGGCGTGTCGAAGTCCGGCTCTTCCGTACTGAACCCGATCACGGCGATTCCGTCCGCCTTCATCTTCTTGTACGCAGCATCAAGGGCCAAGGCGGCGGCCGCCTGAACCTCTCGGGCGATGCACGATAATTCTTTCATTCGTGGTTTCCGCCTCTCCGTCACATAGTTTCCATGCCATTTAAAAAAGTATAAGCGCCGCTCTGCAAATTTGCAAGGCAAATCGATCATTTGCGTGAATTTTCAGCGTTTTATGCAAGTGCACCTTCTTTCCCATTCATATAAAAACCCTGAAACCAGTGTGATTTCAGGGGTTTTCTTTGCAATATCAGCGTTTGGAGAACTGGGGTGCGCGGCGCGCGCCCTTGAGTCCGGGCTTTTTGCGTTCCTTCATCCTCGGGTCGCGGGTCAGGAAGCCCGCGGCCTTGAGCGCGGGGCGGTAGGCCTCGTCCACCTGGAGCAGCGCCCTTGCGATGCCGTGGCGGATCGCGCCGGCCTGGCCGGTGACGCCGCCGCCGCCGACCGTGGCCTCGATGTCGATCTTATCCAGCGTCGCGGTCGCGGCAAGAGGCTGCCGGACGATGAACTTGAGCGTGTCGAGTCCGAAATAATCGTCGAGCTCGCGCCCGTTGATCGTGATTCTGCCCGTGCCGCCGGGGAAGAGATGGACCCTGGCCACGGAGGATTTTCTTCTGCCGGTACCGTACAGATAAGGCTTCTTACTCTGATACATCTTCATTTTCCTCCTTCAGCGATCCCAGGCTTCGGGCTTTTGTGCCTGATGGATGTGCTCTGCGCCCTTAAAGACCCTGAGACGGGTGAGCTGCGCGCTGCCGAGCGTGTTTTTCTGGAGCATTCCCTTGACCGCGAGCTTCATCGCAAAGTCGGCCCTTTCGGCCATGAGACGCTTATACTGGACGGCCTTGAGGCTGCCGATGTAGCCGGAGTGCGTGTAATAATACTTCTGCTCCAGCTTCTTGCCGGTGAGCACGGCGCCCTCCGCGTTGATAACGATCACGAAATCGCCGCAATCGACATGCGGGGTATAGGTAGGCTTGTGCTTGCCGCGGAGAAGGTCCGCCGCAAGCGCCGCAGTCTTACCCAGGGGCTTGCCCGCGGCGTCAAGGATATACCATTTACGGGTCACGCTGTCCGCATTTGCCATATACGTGGACATTTTTCTGCCTCCAAAAAATAGATGTGGTGATAGTAAGCGCGCGGATAATTTATGAGCCGGGCGGGCAGGCCTTTTCTCCCGCCGGCGCCGGACATACGGCTTTTGCGCTTTAAGCCGGAAAAGCTTTGACAATTCGCCGCCGCGCCGTTAAAATGATCTGGAAAACGGGAAAAGCCGCGGACGGTGCCTTACTTTTATACCACAGCCGAAATCGCGTGTCAACACCTATTTCGTCGGAAAACAAAATACAAGTCCGTACGCTCCGTTTTTCTCCGTTTTACGCCTGATTTTTCCTGTTTACTCAAAATCATTTTTTATTTTTATACGCAATCATTTTAAGTTTTTAGGGGTTGTCTGAAAAATCGGCGTGCGTGGCCGGCAGCCGGAAAGCAAACGGCGCGGCAAGGGACAAACGCAGAGACAAAAAAACAGAAAGAGGCAAAACAGCATGCGGGGACTCGGAACGATAGTGAACGCCGCAGCCGTTATCATCGGCGCGGCGGCCGGACTTCTGATAAAGGGCGGACTGCCCAAAAGATTTGAGGAAACGATTCTGTCCGCTGTCGGCCTGGCCGTTATTTTTATCGGCCTGGGCGGAGCACTATCCGGTCTTCTCGTTATCGAGGACGGCGCGCTCGCCGCGCGGTACACCATGATGACGGTGCTCTCTCTTGTCCTCGGCGCCGTCGTGGGAGAGCTCCTGGATATTGAGAAACGGCTGGATGGACTGGGACGCCGTATTAAGGCGCGTATGCCGGAAAAGCTTGCCGGAAACAGCTTTGTCGAGGGCTTTGTCACCGCCTCGATGCTGTTCTGCGTCGGCGCGATGGCGATTGTCGGCGCGCTCGAGGACGGGCTGAACGGCAGCTATGCCATTCTCTTCGCGAAATCGCTGCTGGACGGAATAAGCGCGGTCATTTTTGCCGCCTCGCTCGGCGTCGGCGTTGCGCTTTCCAGCATCCCGCTTCTCGTCTATCAGGGCGGGATAACGCTGCTGGCGCAAGCGCTCCGCCCGCTTCTGACGGACGCGCTGATCGGCCAGATGTCCTGCATCGGCTCGATCCTGATCGTCGCTATCGGCGTCAACATGATTTTCGGAAAAAAGCTTAAGGTCGGAAACCTGCTCCCCGCGATTTTTTTCCCCGCCGTTTTTGCCCTGCTCGGGAGCCTTTTCCCCGGCCTGCCGCTCTGACGCCGCTGCGCGACTATTTGATAAGGTGCTTTCTGATATAGTCCGTCAACGGCTTCACGAGCATACCGACGAGAACGCCGGTGACCACGCCGGAAATCAGCAATACCGGCAGGTACGTCACGATCATAAGTGTCCGCATGATGAGTGATGCGACCAGGATCTGCCCGATATTGTGGAATACTGCGCCCAGCACGCTGACGCCTGCCGGACCGATTTTATTTTGTCCGAACCGGAGCGCTGGCGCCATGGCGGCAAAGCTGAAAACCGCGCCGCCCAGGCTGTAAAAGAACGAAACACCCATCCCGGTAAAAATAGCGGTCATAAGGCATTTGAGCAGGGAAATCTCAAGGGCGGCGGGCCAAGGAAACAGATACAGCGCGGTCAATACCACCGCATTGGCGAGCCCAAGCTTCACCCCGGGGACGACGAATTCGAACGGGATCCAGCGTTCGACGAGCCCGGCGACCAGCGCGAACGCCAGAAAGAGGGCTTTCAGCGCCAGGCCGGGGACAACAGCCTTTCCGCGCGCCTTTTTTCTATTTCGCAATGATGTCCACCTCCTGCCCGGGGCCGCCGTCTCCGATAAGCTTTACGATAACGCGGTTGGGCAGGCAGCTGATCAACTGCCCCGGCAGAGTGATTTTTCCCGTATGCACGCAGGTCTGCGCGGGACAGTCCGCGCGGGAAACGGCCACGCCGTCCCGTTCAACGGATAAAATGATTTTTCCGCCCGCGAGCGCGAGCTCGTGCGGCGCTTCCTCAGCCAAGACAACGGTTTGCGTAAGCCGTCCCGCCGTGTAGATCTCCGCGCGCAGCCGCCCGGCGGCCTGCCGTTCCCCGTGACGTGAAAACAGAAGCAGGGCGGCACAAACAGCGAGTATTACCGCGATAATGACGCCGTCGGCTTTTTTCATCTCAATCCACCAACTGAAAGCGTTCGTCTGTGATACGGAAGCTGTCCCGAAGCCCCGGCGTGACCTGAACGCTCAGGTCCTCAGAGACGAAGATCCCCTCCGCGCCTTCCAGCGCGCTGAGATACGCCAGCCCGCGCTCGGCGCCGAGGACGAAGCAGGCGGTGGAAAGCGCATCCGCCTGAGCAGCGGACGCGCTGATGATCGTCACGGACAGGAGCCCGTTATCCACGGGGCAGCCGGTTCGCGGGTCCATGATATGATGATAGCGCTTTCCGTCCCGCTCGAAGAAACGCTCATATACGCCGGAGGTGACGACCGCCCGGTCGCGGGCTGCTGCGACGCCGAAATACCCGTTCTCGCCGACGACCGGGCTTTTTATGCCGACCTGCCACAGCGCGCCGTCCGGCTTCGTGCCGAGGACATAGACGTTTCCGCCCAGATCGATGATTCCGTGGCCGACGTTTGCGTTTCTGAGGATCTCCGCCGCCCGGTCACAGGCGTAGCCCTTTGCGATCCCGCCCAGGTCGAGCTGCATTCCCGCTTTTTCCAGCGTGACCGAGGACGCGGCCTTATCCAGCGTGATCCCCTCATAGCCGACAGAGAGAAGCGCGGCGTCGAGCTCCGCTTGCGCCGGGACGCGCGCGTTTTCCGTCCCGATCCCCCATAAACTGACGATGGGGCGTATGGTAATGTCGAACGCGCCGTCCGTTTCTGCGCCGACAGTCTTCGCGTATTCGATCAGGCCGAAGACGTCTCCCGAAACCGCCGCCGGCGTTCCCGCTTGCCCGGACAGGCCCGCAATCTCGCTTTCCCCGGACACCGCCGACATCCGCGCGTCAATATCATAAAGCAGCGCGAATACCGCTTCGATCGGCTCCTCGCCGCCGCGCCAGTCATACAGCGTGACCGTGCTGACTGTGTCGAGCGGGCCGTCCAGCATTTCAGATACGGTTCGTCCCTCTGTCTCCGCTTCGGGCAGCGCCGCGCAGCCGGCCAGAAGAAGCATGCCCAGACATATCGCGGGATAGAAAAATCGTCTCATAGTTCGCTCCGTTTCAGGACCCGGTTCGCGCCTATGGATACAGGTCCTCAGTCAAATGCGCAGTTACGCCCATCCGGAGGACGGGCGTAACGCTTTTTACGACAGGGTGTTATGTGACCGTGATGTAATACGTCTGCGTGTTGAAGCCTGTGGAGATCGCCGTGACGGCATAGGTGGTTCCCCGGGTCAGCACAGACAGGTCGATATGGTACGGCGTGCCGGCGCCGCCGTTCTTGAACGCGCCGGCAACCGCCTGGCCGCCGCCTGACGGCGTGACTGAGCTCACTGAGCGGCCTGCCGTGACGAGCGATGCCGCGAAGTCCGCGCTGTCGAAATAGAGCACGCCGGCTGCTTGCGCAACGGAGAACGGGCTGCCCTGCGTGCCGTCCGCGCCGCCCGACAGCCCGCTGTCCGTCGTCAGCAGCGGCCGCGCCGGGTTGATCAGCGTGAAGCTGATCTGCTTGGAGGCTACAGTGGACGTGTCGGCCGCAAGCGTCAGGGTATAAGCGCCCTGATAGCTCCCCGTGAGCAGCGAAGGGGCCAGTGTCAGCGTGACCGTGCCGGCGGTTTCACTCAGGCTGTAGCCGGCGGTATCGACGGCCGCCGCGCCTTTGTTCAGGACAGCGCTCTGCGCATCGAAGCTGTCCACGCCCGTGACCGTGAGTACAAGCGGCGAGCCTGTATTCGGCACCTGCACGGACGCGGCGCCTGAGAGCGCGGCACTGCCGTTTATGAAATCCTTCAGCGCGATCTCAAAGTCGAGGTCGCGGAAACCCCAGGCAAGGATTTTCACCTGATACGTCCCATAGGGCTTGAGACTTCCGAAACGCGCGAACCGCGACGGCGAGACCGCGATGTCGAAGTCCGTGTGCGCCATATGCGTGAAAAGGTTTTGCAAAATGACCAGCGGCTCGGTGTTGCCGTCCTCGTCTGTGATATAACCGCCGTAGAAATAATTGGCGAAGTTTGTCCAGTAGTCGTTACCGGCATATTGCGTTTCGAGATTATCGATGACATAGCCCGTCACCTTGTCGCCCCATGTGCCGCCGTAGGTGACGGTTTCCGCCTCCGCGCTGAACGCATCGCCGCCGGGCAGCGCCTTGACTGTTTTCGCCGCACCGTCCGTCGGGCTTACGCGCCCGCCCCAGTTGCCGTCGGTCAGCAGGTATTTGACGCGGTACACGCCGAGGTTGTTGACGCTTTGGCCGTTAGTACCCAAAATGGCGCCTGTTTTTGTCACGGTGCTTATCAGGGTGAATTGCCTAAGCGCCGCGAGTACGTTCGCGCTCTGCGCCGTCGCCTGACCCGCGGCGTCGAGCAGTTTTGCGTTCGCGTACAGGTCGAAGCTGACGCCGACCTCGGCGTTTGTAATGCCGGTCACGGCGAAATTCGCATCAGGATGCATGCGGTCGCCGTTATTCGTGAGATTTGCGTCCGGGACAAAATGCACCGATGTGTCGCCGAACGTCGCGCTGGAGATCACGTCGACGAGCGGCAGCTCCTTTGCCTGCGCGTAAGTCGGCGTACCCAGATTACCGCTGCGCGTGCCTTGCGCGATGAAGAGCTCCGGCACGGCGACGGTGCCGCCCTGCGCGAATACCGTGGTGTCCGGCGCATCGGGGACCTTATCGCCCGTTACGTCGTGGAAAAACTCAGAGAATTTCATCGGCACGACGCCGTACAGCGTTTTCGGCGCGGCAGCGCCTGCCGCGGTAAACGTCACGTCGTAGGACGCGCGCTGTGTGCCGTTGTAGACCGCCGTCAGCGTTCCGCCGCTCGAACCGGCAGGGAGCTCGACCTTATACAGGCTCGCGCCGCTTTTGCCCAGGACCCTGCTTGCCGCAGCGGCCGTTCCGCCGATTTCATAGGTGTAGCCGTCGCTGCCGCCCGGCACGTCCAGCAGCGCGTAATTCACGCCGTCTACCGAATAGGCGCCGCTGAGCGTCGGCGCGGCCGGGTAGCCCGCGCCCGGGCCGGAAACGCCGCCGGGCGTCGATTCGGCGCCGCCGGTCTTCAGTGCGTCATCCAGCCCCGCCGCGTCTATTGCCGCCCGCGTCACTGCGCCGTCGTCCAGGAGAGACTTGAGCAGCGTTTTCGGCGCTGTCTCCGTTGCGCCGTGCGTACCCGCTTTCACGGGCTTTGCGAGCGCGTTCAGCGTAAAGACCGCCATATTCCCGCGCGTGAAGCCGGAGATGGCCGCCGCGTTGGACGCGGTGATTTCGCCGGCCGTGATACCAAGCCGGTCGGAGAGCACATACGCCGCCGCCCAATTAAAATCTGTTCCGTCTATGTAGCCCATTGCCCGCAGCAAGAGCGTCAGATACTGTGCCGCCGTAACCGGGTCGTCCGTCCCGAATGCCTCCGCGCTGTAGCCTTTTACGATTTCGTTCACATAGCCATAGCCGACATAGGCCCTCACCCAGTCCGGCACATCCGTGAATGGGATGCCGTAGTTTCCCGAGAGGGCCTCCGTTTCCTTACCCATGAGCCGCACAATTTCCGTGACGGCCTCGCCGCGCGTCGCGCTTTTGTCGAGCGCGAAGTCCGGCGTTCCATCCGCGTTTGTGCCCACGCCGCGCAGTACGCCGAGTGTGAACAGCGCCTCCGCCGCGTCCTGCGCCCCTGCCGCTGCGAGCGCCACAGCGCCGAACGACAGTATAAGGGCAAGGACACAGAAGAGAGAGACCGTTTTCCTTCCGATAACCTTCATAACTAATACCTCCTGATTGCATATCTGCTTGTATTACGGACAATATCCGACTGCCGCCGCGTACGCCCCGGCCGCTTCACCCCCCCCCTCGCGCGAATTAGTTAGGTATGACTAACTCACGGCTATTAAAAACCCGCTTGCTCCTCGCGCGTTCTCCGGCGCCCGCGTGTATCCCGGCAAGGGCCTCAATCCCGTCCCATTCATGACCCGGACCCGCAAGAGTAAGTCAACACTAACCGAATGAGCAAAGCGCTGCCGGAGACATCCGGCTGTTTTCTTTAGTATATCACTTAATCATATATCGTCAAGAGGGATAGAAAAAAATTTACCCCGTCAATTTTCAGCCGCGCATGTCACTTCTTATGCCCACCTGTTCTTTTTTACAGTTTTTATAGCCTGCCCTCGGCAAGCTATAAAAACTGCTATCCTGCGCGTAAAAAAGTTTTATAAAACCGCTTTTCATCTTTCACTTGGCGCCGTCCCGGCATCGCCGTAAATGAGGTCGTCGACGTCTTCCTTCATAAAAAAGATCCTTCCTTTCGCTGCGCTCAAGACACAAACAGACCATTAAAAGGACTGATCTTTTTGCGCATAAAGCGCGGTTGAAGCGAAGCGGGCGCGCTTCGCGCTTAAATATAGCGTGTTTAGCGTGATTATTCACGCTAAGCCCCTTCTTTGAAAATTCGGGTACTCTACATTTATATGCGCGAGCCGGGGGAATATGAAACTTTTTTATGATTTGCGGAGGATCACGGTCACCAGCTCCGGGTTATTGAGAAAGCGCGGAAGGACGCCGCCCAAGCCCCTGGATACAAGCATATCGTAGCTTCCCGCGTCGTACAGGCCCGCATCATACTTCGGAAACAGGTTGTGTTCCGTTCCGAAAAGGCCGCCGAGCAGCGGGAGCCTGATCAGGCCGCCGTGCCCGTGCCCGCAGAGCAGAAGGTCTATATCGAGCCCGGGATACTTGACGGGAAAGTCGTTCCTGTGCGCCAGCATCACCGTAAAGCTGTCCGGAAAATTGTCGTTTATGATTTCTGCCAGCGCGTCGGGCTTTATCATATCCGCCGGGCCGTTGGGATCCTCAACGCCGGCCAGGATAATGCGCGCCTCCCCGCGTTCGATGATCACGCATTCGTTATGCAGATACCGGACCCGGATCTCCCCGAGCATTTGCTGCAGGCTGCCGATCTCCCCGCTGGCCCAGTCGTGGTTGCCGCTGACAAAATAGCAGGGCGCGATCTCCCGCAGCGCTTCGAGAAAGGGTCTGAGCCTTTCCGTCTGCCCGCTGGCCGAGGAAAACGGGTCCTTATTGAGAAAGTCGCCCGTGAGCGCGATAATATCGGGGTCCTGCTTTTTGACCCCGGCAATCAGCCTGCCGCCGAAATCCGCCATATGAAAATCGGAAAGCTGGACAATGCGGAAGCCGTCGAAGCTCTCGGGCAGGCCGGCATAGGAAAGCGTGTATTCGGTGGATACGAGCCTGAAACGGCTGTCGATAAACAGCGCCGCGAGCATAACGGCAAGAACGATAAAAACGGTCATAAGCCTGCGCTTTCTTTTTTTGCATACCGGCGTTTTCTTCACCTTAGGCTTCCTTGTCCCTGATATACATGGTTTTATAATTCGGGTCGGCTGTCGGCCTGACCTCCAGCTCGAAGCGCGGCAGGGCCTTGAGCATGGTGCTCAGCTTGCCGAAGCCGAAGTTCCGGGGGTCGAAATCCGTCTGCTTCTTAATGATCAGGTTGCCGAGATAGCTCAGGTCGCAGAAGCCGTCGTCGTCGGCAATATCCGCGACAGAAACCGCGACCAGCTCTATAATGCTGTCCGGAATCGTCCTGGGCGCGGGTTTTTCCGCGGGCTTCTCCGCCGGGACCGGCGCCTTTGCGCTCACGGTTTTTCTCTGCGCGGCGGCGGCCCGCTGCTTTTCCTCGTTCCGCTCCTTGTTAAAGCGGTCGCGTATGACCTCGATATAGACGAATTTGTCACAGGCGACGATAAACGGCCCCGGCGTCTTGCGTTCGCCGATGCCGATCACGCGCATACCCGCCTCACGGAGCCGGATGGCCAGGCGCGTAAAATCGCTGTCACTCGAAACGAGCACGAACCCGTCCGTCCGGCCCGCGTAGAGAATATCCATCGCGTCGATGATCATAGCCGAATCCGTTGAATTCTTGCCCGTCGTATAGCCGTATTGCTGGACAGGCGTCACCGCGTTTTCAAGCAGGCTCGCCTTCCAGCCGCCGACGTTCGGGCTGGTCCAGTCCCCATAAATCCGCTTGACCGTCGGCGTTCCGTAGATCGCCACCTCCTCCATAACGCTCCGCAGGCAGTCTCTCGGGGCGTTGTCCGCGTCGATCAGAACGGCCAGCCGGAGGTTATTAAGCTCATTTGCACGGTTTGTCATCAGTCAAAATCCTTTCCTTTCAGGGCGGCGAAGGCCTTTCCCGCCGCGCCTTGCCCGGCCGCCGTCCATGTGCCCGGCGGAGCGGGACCTCGGCCTGCCAGTTATTGTACCACGTTTCCGGCATCCCGACAACTCGGGATCCCGCGCATTTTTCTTCATCCCGCGCGCGAAAGCGGCGTAAACCGCAGGGTTTTGAACATGTCAACAGGATTATGCACATTCGCGCGCGTTTGTCAATAAATAAAAGCCAAAAATTTTGCCCAAAAATGTCGAACGAAAATTATGCTCCAAGTTAGGGTCAGCCGTGATAAAATCCAAACGGCGGAAGACGCAGGACAGTGCTGTCCATCCGTTTCGCGGTCCGGTATAATAAAGCTTGAAACCCTCGGCCGTTTGCGTTATAATTATTTAACATCCCTGCCGGAGGGCTCCTATATCAGTCAGTAAAGGAATGATCACCTAAAATGAGTGCATCGCAGGAAAAAAAGCTCCGCAAGCAGCTCCGAGAGACAGGTCAGGATAAGCGCCAGCTTGCGCAGAAAAAAGCGGAAAAGGCCAAAAAGCGCACCCGCGTGACCCAGGCGGTCGTGATCGTCGTTCTTGTCCTTGCCGTTATTTCACTGATTACTTTCAACTCCAACCTGCTGTACGGCAACTTTACGGCGGCGCGCGCCGGCGGCACGCGCTATACGGCCGCGGAATACACATTTTTCTATAAGTCCGCCTACAACAATTTCGTGCAGCAGTACGGCGACTATCTGGAATATATGGGTCTGGACACCACAAAATCCCTCTCCTCCCAGCAATACGGAGAGGATCAGACCTGGGCGGATTTTTTCAAGGAAACCGCGCGGAATAACATAAAAGAGGTCACCGCGCTTTATGACGACGCGGTCAAAGAGGGCTTCCAGCTCAGCGAAGAGGACAGGCTCTCGCTCGAGACCACGATCCAGAGCTATGAGGCCAACTATTCGGCCTACGGCTTTGCCAGCGTGAACGCTTTCCTTGCCGCGCAGTACGGCCGGGGCTGCACGCTTTCGGTCGTGAGCCGGCTGATCGAGCGTTCCTTTATCGCCCAAGCTTACGCGCAGGAGAAGAACGATTCCTTCACCTATACCGCCGCCGAGCTTGACGCCTATTACGCCGAAAATAAGGACGATCTGGATTATTACAGCTATCTCAGCTACTTTGCGGACGGCTCCGTCATTGAGACGGACGCCGGTACGGACGCGGAGGCCGACCCGGATGCTTCCCCCGACCCCGCTGAAGCGGACGCGGCTAAGGCCGAGGCCATGGCCGCCGCGAAGGAGCTGGCCGATTCGGTCATCGCCGACGCGGAGACCGCCGACGCCTTCAAGAGCGCGGTCGTGTCTGCCGGCGGCACCGAGCCCACGGAGACACCAACTCAGGGGAGTTCTCTCAGCGGGAGCAGCTATGCCGACTGGCTGAAAAACGCTTCCCGCAGAGCGGGCGATACGACCGTCATCGAGACGGACACCGGCTATTATGCCCTTTATTTCATCGACAGGGACGACAACAGCTATAACGCGGTGAGTGTCCGCCACATTCTGGTCAATGCGGCTGCGGATGAGAGCGGCGCCTACACCGATGAGGCCAAGGATGAGGCAAAAGCCAAGGCCGAGGAGCTGCTTGCCGAATGGAAGGCCGGCGACGCGACCGAGGACAGCTTTGCCGCGCTGGCCAACAGCAATTCCGGCGACACAGGCTCCAATACAAACGGCGGCCTTTACGAAAATATCCGCAAGGGCACGATGGTGCAGGAATTCAACGACTGGAGCTTCGACCCCGCCCGTAAGCCCGGCGACACCGGCGTCGTTTACGGCGAGAGTGCCAGCTATGCCGGCTACCACGTCATGTATTTTGTCAGCCGGGACGAAACCTATGCCGACCTGCTTGCGGACAGCGCGCTCCGCGGCGCGGCCTTTACAGAGTGGCAGGA
>JAISDV010000057.1 GCA_031264545.1 Oscillospiraceae bacterium
GGCACAATCAATATTAAGCGTGGACGGAATGTCCTGCGACCATTGCGTGAAGGCAATCACAAAGGCGGTAGCTGCGCTCCCCGGCGTAGCCGATGTGGCGGTTGACCTGAAGGCTAAGACCGTCACGGTGGAACACGACGCCACACTCCCGCCCGACAAAATTAAATATGAGATTGAGGAGCAGGGCTACGATGTCATCGCCTGAATCTCCAAGGTCAAGGGGAACCGCGTATATTTGCGGTTCCCCATTATGGCGTTTTCCGCTGAATAAACGGAGGGAATTACGATGGAAAAAATCACATTGCGCGTAGAGGGAATGGTCTGCGGTCATTGCGAGATCGCCATTCAGGACGCGGTGCGCAAGCTGTCCGGCATTAAGAAAGTGAAAGCCAGCAAGCGCAAAAAAGCGGTATCCGTCGAATTTGATACCGCGCAGACAACAGCGGCCGGGATCGCTGCCGCTATTGACGGCACAGGCTACAAAGTCGTTATTTGAAAGGCAGAAGGCGGCGGCTAATGAATATGCGCGAATCGCATAGCAAAAACATATTGGCAGTAGACGATGAGCCAAAGATTTTGGAGGTCGTCAGTTCTTTTTTGGAGAGCAAGGGATACAAGGTTTTCACCGCCGAAAACGGCAGGCAGGCGTTAGAGGTGTTTGAGAAAAACAATATTGCGCTGGTGCTTCTTGACCTTATGCTTCCCGATATGTCCGGCGAGGAGGTCTGCGCGGTTATACGCAAAAAGTCCCGTGTCCCCATCATCATGCTGACGGCAAAATCGGAAGAAACCAGTCATTTGAATGGGTTTACCATCGGCGCGGACGACTATATCACAAAACCGTTCAGCTTAAAAGTGCTGGCTGCTCATGTGGAAGCTATATTGCGCCGGACGGCAGACGATCTGGTGCCATTGACCGTCAAAAATTCTTGGCGTGACGGCGATTTGGTGGTAGACTTCGAGAAAAACACCGTCATTAAAAAAGGAACGGAACTCAGTTTAACGCCAAGCGAACACAAAATCCTTGCGGCGTTGATCAAATATCCCGGCAAGGTATTTACCCGCGATGAATTGATCGCGCTTATTTTTGACAATGACTTTGACAGCTTTGACCGCGTGATTGACAACCATATCAAGAATTTACGGCAAAAAATTGAGGACGATACAAAAAATGCCGTCTATGTGCTGACGATACGCGGTTTGGGGTATAAATTCGGAGGGGATTGATATGCGCGGCAAATTCAGAACGCAGCTTACTTTTGCCCTTGCGCTGATTGTGTTTGTGACGGTTGCGCTCATCAGCATACTGGCAAATACATTTATCAATATGGAATTTGAAAAATACGCCAAAGCGCAGCAGCAATCCCACGCCAATGATATTGCGACAAATTTGAGCCGCCAGTATAACAGTATAACAGGAAAATGGAACATTGAGTACATCCACGGCGTTGGAATGTCCGCGCTGTACGACGGTTATCTGATCCGGCTTATGGATTTGCCCGGCAATGTGGTTTGGGACGCAGAAAATCACGACATGGCAACCTGCACCCAAGTGATGATGGACATTATCAGCCGCATGGAAAAAAAACGCCCCGGTCTTTCCGGCGGCTTTGTTACGCAAGAATATGACCTTAAACCAAACGGTCAAAAAGTAGGCTCAGTTGCGATTCAATATTACGGTCCTTACTTTTTGAGCGAGAGTGATTTCCATTTTCTTGATTCCTTGAACCTGATATCAGTGATTGTTGGCTCTTTGGCGCTGCTTTGCTCCGTTGTCGTCGGCGGTTTATTGGCAAGGCGAATTTCCCGCCCCATTATTAAAACGGCGCATATCGCCACGCAGATAGCCGAGGGAAATTACAAAATCCGTTTCGACGGCACAATCAAAAGCCGTGAGTTGGACGAGCTTGTAGCTGCAGTCAACCATATGGCGGCTTCTTTGGATAATCAAGAGGGCTTGCGCAAGCGTTTGACAACAGACGTTGCCCATGAACTGCGTACACCGCTCACGGCGGTGGCTTCCCATTTGGAAGCGATGATAGAAGGCTTGTGGGAAATCACGCCGCAGCGTTTACAAAGCTGTTATGAAGAAATCGGCAGGATTTCCGGGCTTGTCGCAGACCTGGAGCAGCTTGCAAAAGTGGAAAATGAGAATTTGCGGCTCAAAAAATCAGATGTGGACCTGCGCACACTTATAAACACAGTCGTCGGAAATTTTGAAACGGAAAGCGCAAAAAAGAACCTTTCTGTTTCCGTTGACGGAACGGAAACCCATGTAAACGCCGACAAAGACCGATTAAATCAAGTGTTTGCAAACCTGCTCTCCAATGCGATTAAGTACACGCCCGAAAACGGAAAAATTCATGTATCCATAAGAGATATGGACAAGAATGGCGTTGTAATGATTGAGGACAGCGGCATCGGAATCCCCGAAAAAGACCTGCCCTTTATCTTTGAGCGGTTCTACCGCGCGGACAAATCCCGCAGCCGTTCCACAGGCGGCGCGGGCATTGGTTTAACGATTGTCAAATCCATTGTGTCCGCTCACGGCGGGACAATAATGGCAGGACAGGGCGGCGGGCAAGGAAGCCGCTTCACGGTAACTCTGCCGAAATCATGAGCCGTCACGGCCGGCGGTACGGCAGGCCGCGCAAGGCGCGCCGCATCACAGCATCCTTTCCTGCTTGACCTTTTTGTCGATCACGTGACGCCCGGCAAGCTCCTGCAAAACATCCGCGCCGCCGATACCCAGCTCCGCCATCAGCACCATAACGTGATAGACCAGGTCCGCGATTTCATAGACCGTCTCCGCCTTTTCCCCGCCCTTGGCCGCGATGATGACCTCCGCGCTCTCCTCGCCCACCTTTTTGAGGATCTTGTCAAGGCCGCTGGCGAACAGGTAGCTCGTATAGCTGTCCGCCTTCATCTCGGTTTTCCGTCCCATAATCAGCGCATAGAGGCCGTCGAGAGAAAAGTCCGCGGGCATATCGCCCTCAAAAAGCCTGTCGGCAAAGCAGCTTTCATGCCCGAGATGGCAGGCCGGGCCGGCCTTATTGACCCGCACGACCAGCGCGTCCCGGTCGCAGTCGGCCGTAATGTCGACGATTTCCTGATAGCAGCCGCTCGTTTCGCCCTTGCGCCAGAGCTCGGCGCGCGAGCGCGACCAGAAGCAGGTTCTCCCCTCTCGCATGGAAATTTCAAGACTCTCGCGGTTCATCCACGCGAGGGTCAGCACCTGCTTTGTGCGGCAGTCCGTCACGATCGCGGGGATCAGCCCCCTGTCGTCGAATTTAAGCGCGTCAATACTCAGCATGTCGTCTCTCCCTTTAGATTCTCACCGGTATCCCGTTTTCGCGGAGCGCCGCCTTCAGCGCGGGTATTCCGACCTCGCCGAAGTGGAAGATCGAGGCTGCCAGACCCGCGTCGACCCTCGGCAGTGTTTTGAACAGGCGCACGAAGTCTCCGATACCGCCGGCCCCGCCCGAGGCGATCACCGGCACATTCACAGCCTCGCAGGCGGCCGCCAGCAGTTCGAGATCAAAACCGCCTCTGACCCCGTCTGTGTCGATGCTGTTGAGCACAACCTCTCCCGCGCCGTGCGCGACTCCGCTTTTGATCCACGCGATCGCATCCAGCCCGCTGTTCTCACGTCCGCCCTTGGCAAAGACCGTAAAGCGGCCGCCTACGCGCTTGACGTCCGCCGAGAGGACGACGCACTGGTCGCCGTATTTTTTCGCGGCGCGGAGAATCAGTCCGGGATCCCTGATCGCACCGGAGTTTACGCTCACCTTGTCCGCGCCGCACTTGAGCACGCGATCGAAATCGTCAAGCGTATTGATCGCCCCGCCGACCGTAAGCGGGATAAAAATTTGCTCGGCGACCGCCCTCAGCGCGTCGGAAAAAAGGCGCCTGCCCTCGCTCGAGGCCGTAATGTCATAAAAGACCAGCTCATCCGCGCCGTTCTCGCTATAGAAGCGCCCAAGCCCGACCGGGGACGAGACATCGCTCAGCCCTTCGAAATTCACGCCCTTGACCACCCGGCCGTCCCTGACGTCCAGACAGGGAATGATCCGCTTTGTAATCACGCCGTACCCGCCTTTCCGATCAGCGCAAGCGCCTGCGCGAGGTCTATACTGTCCGTGTAAAGCGCCTTGCCGAGTATCGCGCCGCGCACACCCGTTTCTTTGAGCCGCGCGAGATCAGCCGTGGTACGGATCCCGCCGGACGCGATCATAGCCATCGAAAAGCGTTTGACAAGCGCGGCATACAGTGCCTCGTTCGCGCCCTGCAAAAGCCCGTCCTTTGAAATATCCGTGCAGATGACGGTTTTGACTCCGGCATTTTGCAGGCTTTCGCAGAAATCCTCGCAGCGCACGGCGCTGGTCTGCGTCCAGCCGTGCATGGCGACGAAGCCCGCCCTGACGTCGACAGCAACGGCGATCCTCTCGCCGTAACGCGCGAGCGCCGTCCTGAGAAAGTCCGGGTCGGTCACGGCCGCCGTGCCGATAATGACGCGCATCGCGCCGGCGTCGAGATAGCCTCTGACAACCGCCATACTCCGGACGCCGCCGCCGACCTCGGCCCTCAGCCCGCTTTCGGCCACGATGCTTTTGATCAGCGCATAATTAGGCGTGTTTCCGTCCCTCGCGCCGTCCAGATCGACCAGGTGCAGGTATTCGGCCCCGGCGCGCCTGAAGCCTGCGGCAACTACGGCCGGCGCGTCGCTGTAGACCGTCATTTTATCATAGTCGCCGCGCACAAGGCGAACCGCCTTTCCGCCGCGCAGGTCTATCGCAGGATATAAGTCCATGGAACCTCCGGCTGCTCTTATTGGATTTCGCAGAAGGCCTTGAGAATATTCAGGCCGGCCCTTCCGCTTTTCTCCGGGTGGAACTGCATTCCGAACACCCGGTCACGCTGGACTGCCGCCGTGAGCGGAACGCCGTATTCGGTCGTTGCGATCGTATGCGCCGCACAACCCCGCGCGGCAAAGGAGTGCACGAAATACATGCAGTCACCGTCCGAAATATACTTAAAGACCTCAGACTGACCAATGCCATCTCCGAACCGGAGAGCATTCCAGCCAATATGCGGGATTTTATATCCCTTTGGGATAAACGGCGCAATCGGCCGGACCTCTCCGGGCACGAGGTGCAGCCCCTCCGTTTCGCCGTATTCAAAGCTGCGGTCAAAAAGCAGCTGCATGCCGAGACATATCCCCATAAGCGGCTTTCCCGAAGCCGCTTCCTGCTGAAGCAGCCTGTCCAGGCCGTTCAGGCGAAGCTTTTCCCGCGCGTCGCCAAAGGCGCCGACGCCGGGGAGTATCAGCCGCTCAGCGCGCCTGACGGCTTCCGGCTCTCCGCTGACCTGAGCCTCCACGCCAAGGCAGCTCAGAGCGCTTTTCAGCGAAAAGAGGTTTCCAACGCCATAATTGATGATAAGCGTCATCAAAGCACACCCTTTGTGGACGGGACCTCTCCGCCAAGAACGGGGTCGATCCGGGTCGCCCTGTTAAGCGCGCGGCCGAGCGCCTTGAATACGCCCTCAAGGATGTGGTGGGCGTTGTCTCCCGAAAGCTGCCTGAGATGCAGGGTCAGGCCGGCTGAACGAACGAAGCCCAGAAGAAATTCCTTCACAAGCTCCGTGTCGAAATCCCCCACCTTCTCCGCCGGCGGGCGGACCTCATAAGACAGGTGCGCGCGGCCGGAAAGATCGACCGCACAGAGGATCAGCGCCTCATCCATCGGAAGCGTAATATCTCCGTACCGGATAAGGCCCGCCCTGTCGCCAAGCGCCGCTGAGAGGGCTGTTCCCAGGCAGATACCGATATCCTCGGTCGTGTGGTGATAATCGACGTGCACGTCTCCGACACAGGAAACCGTAAGCCCAAACCGTCCGTGTCCGGCAAACAGCGTCAGCATATGGTCAAGAAAACCGCAGCCGGTATCGACAGCCGTTTCACCGCCGTCGAGTCCGAGGGTAAGCTGAATGTCGGTCTCGGCGGTCCTTCTGTTAAGCGCAAATCTTCGCATTAGTCAAGCATCTCCTTCAAAGCATCGATCAGCGTCCGCATTTGTTCCTGTGTGCCGACCGTTATCCGAACAAAGTCCCTTATCCGTTCTTTTTCAAAATGGCGAACCAGTATCCCGCGTGCCTTCAGGCCAAGATACAAGGCCTTCCCGTCCAGCTTCGGCGTGCGGGCAAAAATAAAATTCGCCTTGGAGCCGGTCAGATAAAACCCTGATTTTCTGAGCTGAGCACTTGTATGCTCTCTTAATCGGATAATACGTTGATTGTTATTATCATAATAGTCCTGCCCCCCAAGCGCGGCCACACCTGCCAGAAGGGTAAGCCTGTTGACATTGTAGGGATTTGTCGAATAACGCAGCTTATCCAGGTCCGCGATCAGCGCCTCGTTGCCTATCGCAAAGCCAAGCCGAGCGCCCGCGAGGCTTCTGGACTTTGAAAAGGTCTGGACGGCCAACAGGTTATCATAGCGCGCGGTCAGCGGAACACAGGAGACCCCGCCGAAGTCGATATACGCCTCGTCGATCACAACGAGCTTGTCCGGATTGCTTTTCACCACGTACTCTATGTCCTCAATGGAAAGACAGAGCCCGGTCGGCGCATTGGGATTGGCAATGAAAACGGCGCCGACTCTTCCGCAGTAATCGCCGGGCCTGATCGAGAGATCCTCCGCAAGCGGCACGGGCGCTTTGACCAAGCCGTACAGCTCCGCAAACACCTGATAGAAACCATAGGAAATATCCGGATAGGACACGCCCGTCCCCCGCTCACAAAAGGCTGCGAAGCAAAAAGACAAAAGCTCGTCCGAGCCGTTGCCGACGGTGACGTTTCTTGCCGAAACGCCATAACGGGCCGCAAGCGCCTGCCGCAGCTCTGTGCATTCCGGGTCGCTGTAAAGCCTCAAATCCGCAATCGCGTTTTTCCCGATGGCTTCCAGCACCTGCGGCGCGGGCGGATAGGGCGACTCGTTGGTATTGAGCTTGATATAGCTTTTGTCCCTGGGCTGTTCCCCCGGAACGTATGCCCGAAGCGCGTCAAGCCCTCCGGATAAAAACCGGCTCATTCGCGCCCTCGCCTTCCGGAGCGGATCGTGGCGCTCACCGCGTGGGCGTGAAGTCCCTCTTGATCGGCAAAGTACGCGATCTTATCTCCGACGGCATCCAGCGCCTGAGCGCTGTAATAGATATAAGAAGACCTTTTTACAAAATCGGCCACGGAGAGCGCACTCGAAAAGCGCGCCGTTCCGCCCGTGGGCAGCGTGTGGTTCGTCCCCGCGAAATAGTCGCCGAGCGGCTCCGGACAATTCCGTCCGAGAAAGATCGCGCCCGCGTTAAGTATCCTGCCGAGATAGTCGAACGGCTCATCCACACATAATTCGAGATGCTCGGGCGCAATTTCATTGGAAAGCGCTATCGCCTGCTCAATGGAATCGGCGACAATGATCCTGCCGTTGTTTTCAATGGCGGCGCGCGCAATCTCCTGCCGGGGCAGGCGTAAGAGCTGCGTTTCGATCTCCCGCGCGGCCTGCCCGGCCAGCACCGCGTCGTCGGTTATCAGAACCGCACGCGCCATTTCGTCGTGCTCCGCCTGGGCAAGGAGGTCCGCCGCCAGCACGACAGGGTCGCTTTTGCCGTCCGCAATCACCAAAACCTCGCTCGGCCCGGCGAGCATATCGATCCCCACAACGCCGAAAACCTGACGCTTGGCCTCGGCGACATAGACGTTGCCGGGCCCCACGATCTTGTCGACCCGGGGGAGGCTGTCCGTCCCGTAAGCAAGCGCCGCGACAGCCTGCGCGCCGCCGCATTTGAATATCCGGCCCACCCCGGCGAGCTCCGCCGCGGCGATGATATTGGGGTCCACGCGTCCGTCCTTTCCGGGTGGGGTCGTCATGACAATTTCCGTCACCCCGGCCAAAACGGCCGGAATGCAGTTCATCAGAACTGAGGAAGGATAACTCGCCGTACCGCCGGGGATATAAAGCCCTACGCTGGCAAGCGGCGTCAGCTTTTGCCCGAGGATAACGCCGGGCTTTTGCGCGATTTGGTAGCCGCCGTGCAGCTGGCTGCCGTGGTAGGCCCTGATATTCCGCGCGGCCTCGCCGAGGACCTCCATGAATTCCGATTCGACCGAGCGAAGCGCCTCCCGGCGTTCGGCTTCGCTCAGCTCAAGGCGATCGAGCCTGACCCCGTCAAAACGCAGCGTATATTCCCTGAGCGCCTCATCGCCCCGCGCGCGTACCTCCGCGATAATCCCGGAAACCGCCGCCGAGACATCGGTCGCCAGTTGTCTGCGCGGAAAAATATCTTCTAAAGACATTTCACTGATATTACATATCTTGATCATAGATTTTCCTTCAATCTTTGTGCGGGCCTGCGCTGTCCAGCATCGCACAGAGCCGTTCTATCCGCTGCGTTTCAAAACGGAAGGAAGCCTTATTCGCAATCAGCCTCGCGCTGATCTGCGTTACATCCTCCAGCACCTCGAGCGCATTTTCCTTTAAGGTTTTTCCCGTCTCAACAAGGTCGACGATCACATCGGAAAGGTTCACAATCGGCGCAAGTTCGATCGAGCCGTTGAGCCTGATGATCTCGATCTCGCGGCTTTGTTCGGCGTAATGCCGTTTTGCGATGTTCGGAAATTTCGTCGCCACCCGGAGTGTCCTGCCGGTAAGGGCGAGCGCGCCCTTTTTCCCGGCGACGACCATCCGGCATTTTCCGAGACCCAGATCCTTCAGTTCAAAAACATCAGGTCCCTGCTCAAGCAGGATATCCAGCCCGGCGATTCCGATATCCGCCGCACCGTGCTCTACATAAATCGCGACGTCCGAGGGCTTGACCCAGAAGAAGCACACGCCCTCCTCCGAATTTTCGAATACGAGCTTCCGGCTGCTCTCCATAGTCTCTCCGCAGCCGCAGCCGGCACGCTCGAAAAGCCCGTAAACGCGCTCGCCGAGACGTCCTTTCGGCAGGGCGACCTTAATCATTGGTTTCAAGTATTTCCAGCCCCCTGTCGCTCAGCCGCAAAAGCTGCCCGTATCTGAGCCTTTCCGTTCCCGATCTCTGCACCCGAACCCGGCCGCCGTTGGCCGTCAGCATTTTTACGGCCGCAGAGAGCTTCTGCATATCCGCCTCCGGCTCATAGAGCAGAAGCGCGTCCACATCGAAACGGCCGGGCGCTTCGTCAAAGTGCTCCAGCAGGTCGGCATAGACGGCAAAGCCGATCGCCTGCGTACGCTTGCCGAGCCTTTCCATCAGCTTATCGTAGCGCCCGCCCGAGAGGATCGCC
>JAISDV010000080.1 GCA_031264545.1 Oscillospiraceae bacterium
CGGATGTGACCACGCTGACCATGGTGCCGAACGTGAATACGTCAGTTTCCGGCGGGACGGTGGGCTGCTACCATATCAGGCTGGGCGCTTACGGCGACTTTAGCGCCGCAAAACACGCCGCATCCCAGTATGCAGGCGGCTTCCCGGCCTACGTCAGCGGAAAATATTATGCGATGATCGGGAATTACCAGAGCGTCTCCGCGGCAAACAGCGCGCGTGTTTCTCTTGGCGTGGCCGGGGAGATCTTCACAGGCAGCAACCGCTGTGTCGCCGTGACCAAGACCGGAACGACCCAAATACTCTTTGAATTCGACGCGGGGACCTCGGCGAATCTGGCCGTGCGTCCGGTCAACAACTTCGGGCGGGCGGTTACCTGGTTCAAGAACTATGCCTATTATGGGGATTTTGAATATTACCGCCATGTCAGCGACAGGCTTACGGTTATCAACGTGATCGATATCGAGAGCTATGTTAAGGGTATTCTTCCGTATGAAATGTCCTCGAGCTGGCCTGCCGAAGCGCTGAAGGCGCAGGCCGTCTGCGCAAGGTCGTATACGATTGCCAGCCTGGGCGGCTACCAGAGCTACGGCTTCGACCTCACGGCCGATACCTACAGCCAGGTGTATTACGGCACAAATCTCGCAAACGCGAATACCGACGCCGCGGTTGACGCCACCTCGGGCGAATATGTGACCCATAACGGGAAGGTCTGCTCCGCCTTCTATTTCTCATCGGACGGCGGCGCGACTGAAAACAGCGAAAATATCTTTTTGACGGCCCTGCCTTATCTGCGCGGCGTGACCGACCCCTATGAGGAAGACGTGCCGCAGTCCTTAAACGGCTATAAAAGCTGGACGAGGACCTTCAGCGGAGCGGCTTTGCGGTCGAAGCTCAGTTCCTCCGGCTATAAGGGCGGAAACGTTGTCAGCATTTCGCCGGCATATTCGGAAAACGGCAATGTCATCGCCCTCACGCTTGCGGATGCAAGCGGCGTTTCAGTGACGCTTACGAAATCCGCCTGCTATTCCGTTATCGGGCTTCCAAGCGTGCGCTATTCGGTCAACGCTTTCGCCGATTCTTCGGGCAGCTTTGCTTTTGAGGGCAGCGGCTTTGGACACAGTGTCGGCATGAGCCAGTTCGGCGCCTATTCCATGGCGAGATTCCACGGGTTGAATTACCGCCAGATACTCAGATTTTACTATACGGGAGTCAGTATCTCGAAATCGGTGTGACAGTCCGTGCCGATATACGGCGGCGGGCCTTGGACAATGGCCTGGGGCTCCGCCGCCGTCTGCCTCCCCCTGCGGGAGGCATTATAATGCGCAAAGCGCGGGAGCGGTTCTCATCATGAAAACATCCGATTTTGCTTATGACCTTCCGGAGGCGCTGATTGCCCAGACGCCCCTCGGAAAACGGGACGATTCTCGCCTGCTCTGCCTGGACAGGAGAACGGGCGCGGTCGCGCACCGGCATTTTTTCGACCTGCCGGAATATCTGAGGGCGGGGGACTGTCTCGTTTTGAACGATTCGCGCGTGCTTCCGGCCAGATTGATTGGCCGGCGGGAGAGCGGCGGCGCTGTTGAGGTCGTGCTGCTGCGCGATATGGGCAATCATATCTGGGAATGCCTGACAAGGCCGGGCAGGAAAACCGGGCCCGGCGCGCGGATCATTTTCGGCGGCGGGGAACTCGAGGCCGAGGTCACGGCCTCCGCCGAAGACGGAAACAAGCTGCTCCGGTTCAGCTGCGCGGGGATCTTTCTGGAGGTGCTGGAGCGCCTGGGGAAAATGCCGCTGCCGCCTTATATTAAAAGCGCGCTTGAGGATCGGGAGCGTTACCAGACCGTCTATTCACGTGAGCCCGGCTCCGCTGCGGCGCCGACGGCCGGCCTGCATTTTACGGAGGCGCTGCTCGCGCGGATTGCGGAAAAAGGCGTCCGGGTCTGTTATCTGACCCTGCATATTGGGCTGGGGACCTTCCGTCCCGTTAAAAGCGAAGCGCTTGAAAATCATACAATGCACGCGGAGTTCTGCGCTGTCCCTTCGGAAACGGCGCGCATCGTGAGCGAAACCAAGCGGGGCGGGGGAAGGGTCGTCGCCGTCGGCACGACCTCGTGCAGGACGCTCGAGAGCTTTGCCGGCCGGGACGGCACGCTGGATGCGGCTGAGGGTTGGACAGACATCTTTATTTATCCCGGATATAGCTTCAGATGCGTGGATGCGCTTGTGACTAATTTCCACCTGCCCGAAAGCACGCTCATGATGCTTGTCTCCGCCTTTGCCGGCAGGGAGCGTGTTCTGGCCGCGTACGCCGAGGCCGTACGTGCGCGCTACCGTTTTTTTTCATTTGGAGACGCCATGTTCATTGGATAAAGGCTGATCGCTCGACTTTTGAGCTGACGCCGGGTTTTACCGTGGGGACGTTCCCGTTTGAACAGGCGTTTATCCCGTCAAATGACAAGATAATTGGCAAGATAAACGAAAAGATAAGAACGACGCTCGAGACGCTCGACGTGGTTAAGGAAAATCCGGCCGCGACGATTCCGGCGCTTTCCGAACTCACGGGCAAATCGCAAAGCACGATTTCCCGCGAGCTGAAAGAATATCAGGCGGCGGGGCTTCTGCGCCGCGAGGGCGCGAGAAAAAAGGGGCG